>JBJXFT010000453.1:0-12162 GCA_046155725.1 Saprospiraceae bacterium | reverse complement strand
TCAGGAATTCGAGGCCGTTGAGTTTGGGCAGGTTGATGTCGAGGAACATCACGTCCACCGGATTCTGGCGCACCACGTCGAGGGCTTTGATGGCATCGAAGCAAACGTGCGTGAGCTCGAGGAACGGCGTTTGGTTCACGTATTCAGCCAATATCTCAGCAGCCAGCGGCTCATCTTCCACGATGATGCACTTGAGCGGGGTGATGACGGGCGATGGGCTGGCAATTAGGGAAGCAGTGCTGTTATATGGAATGGCTGACATTAGGATAGCAGTTTTGTCAAAAATAACAGCCGAAAAGTAGCAAAAAAGGCCAGAAGCCACGCGGTTGCTTTCGACCAAATGGAGTGCCTTGGAGTTCAAGACCGTGTTGCGCTCGTTTTTAAAACACCCGCAAAGCAGCATAGACCAAATCCACCGGAAGCCCCATCACGTTCTGAAAAGTGCCTTCGATGCGCGTGATTTTGCAATGGCCAATCCAATCTTGCGCACCGTAAGCACCCGCCTTGTCGTAGGGTTCGCAAGTGCGGACGTAGAAATCTATTTCCTCGTCCGAGAGTTCGGCGAACCATACTTGAGTGATGCCCGCCAGCACTTTTTCTTTTTCTTTTGAAAGCAGGCAAACGCCCGTCACCACCGTGTGCTGCCGCCCAGAAAGGGCGCGAATCATGCCAAACGCCTCGGCGTAATCGGCAGGCTTGTTGTAAATTTTGCCGTCGAGGATTACCACCGAGTCTGCTGTGAGGATGATTTCGTCTTGTTGAATCAAATGCTTTGCCGCTTGCGCTTTGCGTTGGGCGAGCCAGGGGGCTACTTCTTCCGACGGCATCTCGGGCGGAAAAGATTCGTCCATGTCAAAAGACTGCACCGTGAAATCAAAACCGGCATCGCGCAAGAGTTGGCTGCGGCGCGGGCTTTTAGAAGCGAGGATGAGTGGGCGGTTGAAGTTTTTGCCTGACATGGGCTTGTCGAAGAAGGTTGGAATTTTTGGACTGTTTGATGAAAAGAAGAAACTTATTGCTTTACAAACCCGACCGTCAAATTGCTTTCTGGCGTAGCCAGCCTGATGTAATAAGTGCCGTTGGGCAGACGGCTCAGGTCGAGCGGCAGGGCTTGTGGGCCTTCAAAAAGAGCTTCGTTCTCCAGGAGTTTTGCTATTAGCCGCCCGCTCGAATCGAACACTTCCACGGTGGCGCGGGCTTCTTCGAACATCCAAAACTGAAAGACTGCGCGTCCGCTCTGGGTAGGGTTGGGCACTACTTTGGGCGACTTCGGGTAATCGTTCGTGATAAGCGTTTCTTGCAAAAAAATCGGGCTGCTGGAGAGTTTTATCTGTCGAGCGTTCAAGAGATAATGCGCGCCCGATTGGCTGTAATGCCAAGGCTTGGCATCCATGTATTTCAACAAAAGTTCGGGCGGGAAAGCATATTCGGCTTCGGCGGTTTCGTCGCGGTCTTTGTCCGTCAATGCCCAGAGGACATAAGTGAATTGCCCGGCACTGTTGTGAAACGCCGCGCCGCGCACGTTGTCCGGCAGTTTCATTTCCTGCGTTCGAGCGGGGTGGTACTGTGCATTTTTCAGCAGTTCGGCCACCGTTTTCATGGCCCAAGCCGTGGCGTTTGGCTGCGCTTTGCCGCGCGGCACCTGGTCGAGGTGCTTGAACAGGCCCATGTAGGAATACTCGTTGGTGGCCTGCTTTTCGGGTTTTTCGTCGGCGATGGAATAGACGTGCATTTGCATCATGTCATTCATTTGAGCCGTCACGAGGGTTTTTATCAGAAAATTGACTTGCGCCGCCTCCGAGCCGATGTAGTCGCCGAACGTCCGCCGGGGAATATTGAACTCGGAGCACACCCACAGTTTTTCGGGGTAGACCGAGTTGTTGTAGCCATATTTGTCGAGCACCTTTTTGAACTTGTTTTTCAAATTCCAAACGCCGTCTGCCGCCGCGTCGGAGTGCCTGAAATTGCGGAAACCGCCGACGGCATCATCCCACACGCGGAGTGAATTGTCAATATGCGGATAGGAGTGAAAACTCATGCAGTCAAAGTAAGCGCCTCCTTTGAGCGGGTATTGGTCGGGGTCTTCCTTGCCCTCGAACGGCTCGTCAGTGTAGCGGCAAATCACGTCCAAGTAACTCGGCCAGCCCAAGCCGCCCACGGCCACGAGCGCATCTGGGTCAATGCTTTTGATGACTTCGTAACTGATGCGCAAGGTGCGGATGTAAAAAAATGGCGGCGATTTCAACTTGGTTTCGCAGGGCTGCGGCGCGTTGTCCCACCAGTTGCCGGGCTGGCCAGGCTGCAGCCAGCCGTTGCCGGTGTCAATATCTGGCTCGTTCCACACCTCATAGATTTTAATCAAACCCTTGTAAGTCGTCGCCATTTTCCAGACGTAGAGCGCGTAAGGGTTTGCGTCGTTCACGGGCGTGCCGTTCTCGCCGTTGTCCCAAATCGGGTCGTACAAATTGTCGAACATTTCGCTCCGTTGGTTGGGGCAATGGTAGGCTGGGTCGCGGGCGGTTTCCGAAGGAAAACCGATGATGACCATCGCGTTGCGCAGGCCAATGCTGTCGTAATATTGGAAATGCTCCTTACGGATGTCGTAGCCCCAGTAGTCCAAAAAATGGTGGAACAGGCCAGGGCGGATGCTCGTCGCGCCATATTGTTGGGCCAGAGCGGCCAATTCTTTGTCGCCGTAGTTGGGTGGGAAATAACCCATGTTGGTGCCATAGTCAAACGAACCTTGCACAGACGGCACCACGTCGTTGGCCGTGAAATTGGGTTGCGAACAAGCGGGGAGAGAAAACAAAAAGGAGTGCGCCAGCAGCAGGATGGCGGTATGGACTGCACGTTGTGGCATAGCGCAGGGTGAAAACACCGGGCGTGGCAGCGGCTTTAGGTTATCTGGCAAAGTGTTTGTCTTAGGAAGAGGCATCGTTCGAGAGCAGGTTCGCGCCAAATGTCCGAATTTTCGGGAGAGACTTGACAAACTTTTCCACCTTTGGGCAGCGAATCGCCGTTAGATAAGTTCTTGCGACCGATTTTCACCATCGCCCAACTCATCCAGCCCATGCGCCTTGCTACCTTCGGTTTATTTATCCAATTTTTGTTTTTGAGCCTCGCCCCTACCCTTGCCACCGAAATTGACAGCGTCCGCACCAAGGTCACGCCCGTACAATGCTACGGCCTGCGCAATGGCGCCATTCGCGTTGACGCTGTTTTCGGAGGCACCTCGCCGTACTTCTATTCTATTGACGGCCAGAGCTTCACCACCAACCCAAGTTTCGACCACCTGTGGGCCGGCGAGTACACGCTGTATGTGCGCGACGCTACAGGGGAATCAAAAAACTGCCCTTTTACCGTGAAAGAACCCGCAGAATTGCTGGTCAGGCTCCTCGCAAGCGACACTGTCGTGGTGGCCGGAACGCCCTTGGACATCCGGGCCATTGCCAGCGTGGAAACCGAATTCCTGCAACAGATAGAGTGGCTGCCGTCCGCGCTTTTCGCGCGGCAAGACACGCTCCGGCAAACGTTGAGCATTTCTGAAGCCACCCCATTCGCCGTCACGGTGCGCGACAAAAACGGTTGCGCCGCCAGCGACCACCTGACGGTGGAAGTCGAAAGGGCAAACCTCTATTTCCCCAACGTCATAAAACCCGGCAGCGCGGCGGATGGATACTTTACTGTGTTTGCAGGCGATGGATTGCGGCGCGTGGTTTCGCTCCAAGTCTTCAGCCGGGGCGGTGCGCTGGTGTTTGAGCGGTTCGATTTTCAGCCCAATGCCCCCCTCCAAGGTTGGGGCGGGCGTTGGAATGGCAAAGTGGCCCAAGCCGGTGTGTACTCTTGGCTGGCCGTGGTGGAGTTTTTGGATGGGAAACAGGCCCGGTACGAAGGCGCAGTGACGGTGGTGAACTGAGCGGTTGATGGGGGTTGATGAAGGTTTATAGGGTTGATGAAAGTTGATAGTGCATTCTTACAATCAACCCTATAAACCTTCATCAACCCGCATCAACCTTTTGAAAACATCCGCGTAATCGAACACCTCCAGATTGCGCCAAAAATCCAGCGTTTCGCGCAGTTGCGCCACCGACGACACGCCGAGCAAAATGCCGCTCAGCCCTGGGTGCAGGCCGGCGAAAATCAGCCCAACATGGTTCATAGTTTTTACTGGCGGGCGCACGAACGCGGTGTTCCAACCCGGCAACGAAGCGCTGATTTTTTCGAGCAAGGGCGCGACTTTGCTGGGCTGACCGCCCCGCGCCAAAAACGTGCTGTCGGCAGCGTAGGCTTCTTCCAACTTTGCCCCGCCGGCGTTGAGGCCGTAGGCGTAGAATTGATGGTTGGTTGATTGCTGATTGCTGATTGGTGATATGGAACTTCCCGTCCCGAACTCTGGGGATAAACTTTCGGGAAGTTGGGAGTCGCGCAAATCTCCGTAGCGTTCAAAATCCGATTGCAGAACGTTGTGCTTCAGTTGGATTTCAAACAAAAGCCCCAAGTCGGCATTTGCCTCGGCGTAGGCTTCGGGATGGGCAATGCCCGAAAGACCGGGCCGGATGCCATACTCCTTTTCTAATTTTTGGAGGGCTTCCAGCGAAGCCCGAATCGCACCCACATCCTCGCGGTTGTCCCAATGGAACATGGCGCAAGCGAGGTTGGAGTCGAAAAGCCGCAGGTATTCCTCCGCCATCATCTGCACGAACGAGGGCGCGAGGTTTGCATCGGGCGAGCCGAGGTTGTCGAGGCTGCCGATCTTCATCGTCAGGCGGAGTTCGCGCAAGCCGTGGGCGCGGACGTACTCGTGCAGGATTTTTTCGGCGGCCCGGAAGTCGGCGGGGTTGCGGTTGATGGGGTAATTGGTGGCGCAGTCAAGGTGGCGGAAGCCCGCGCCGAGCCAAGCGTCGAGGAGTTGGAACGCCTCGTTTTTCGAGACCGTCCAGCCCCATTG
Organism: Saprospiraceae bacterium; assembly: GCA_046155725.1. Classification (GTDB taxonomy): domain Bacteria; phylum Bacteroidota; class Bacteroidia; order Chitinophagales; family Saprospiraceae; genus M3007. The sequence goes on along the minus strand of JBJXFT010000453.1, from coordinate 7,214 downwards.
GGCGGTGCCGAGCATCAGGGTTTTTGTCATGGCTTTCGTTTTTTCAAAACCCGCATGGCGGCGATGTACTGCTGTGCCAACCGCGAAATGTTCACCCGGCTGCTCGTGGTGTCATCCGTCCAGATAACGGGCAATTCGCACATTTTCAGGCCGCGCCACTCGGCCACGGCCAGCAGCTCGGTGCTGAAAAACCAGCCGTTGGAAACCGCTCCGCCTTCCATAAGCGGCGCGACGTGTTGGCGGCGCAGCCACTTGAACCCGCACATACCGTCAGAAAAACGGGTGCCGAGATAGGTTTGCAGCATGAAATTGAAAACCCGCGAGGTGATTTCGCGCTTCCAGGTGCGGCCCGCCACGCGCGACTTTTTGTGCAAACGAGTACCGTACACCACATCAAAACCTTCGGTAGCCAGCGCGTGGTAAGCCTGCGGGAAATGCCGCAAATCCGTCGCCAAATCCAAGTCCATGTAGCCCACAATGTCGGCTTGGCTTTGGGCCCAAGAGGTTTTGAGCGCGAGGCCCACGCCTTTCTCTGGCACTTGCACCAATCGGATTTCAGGGAAATCGTCGCACAGCGCGGCAGCGATGTGGCGCGTGTTGTCAGTGCTGCCGTTGTCGGCTATGACGATGCGCCATTGGCCGGGTTCAGGAAAGTTTTTCCAAAGGAAATCGTGCAGTGTGCGCACTTGCCGCTCGAGCGTAGCCGCTTCGTTGAGGACGGGGATGGTTACGTCAAAAGTCATTTCGGCAATTTTTCCAGCGCAGCGTAGATGTCGGCCACCGAAAGGCTTAGGTTGAGCGAGCGCAATTGGAGCGTTGCATCGGGGTGTGTCAGGGTTTCTATCTGCCAGAGATTTTGGGCGGGGTCTTTGAGGTATTGCACTTTTACCCAAACGGTTTCAGGCTCTATCAGCACATATTCGCGGAAGCCGGGGATGGCCGAATACGACTCGAATTTTTCTCCTTTGTCATAAGCCCGCGTATCGTCAGAAAGCACTTCGATGATGAGCAAGGGGTTGATGATTGCATCGCGGCGGGTCTTCCCATGCGGTGTCTCGTAGTATTCGGGCGTGCCGTCAGAAACCGTCACATCGGGGTAGGCAAAGCGGTTTTCGCGCTCGAGGCGCACTTTGGTGTCGCTGTTGAGCACAGCATGAGGGAATTTGGGCGCATCAAGTTTTTGATCGAGAAGGGAGTAAATTCGTCCTTTGATCAAGTTGTGAGAAAGGTTTCCGCCAGCCATTTCTATGATTGTTCCGTTATTAAATTCATGTCTTGTTTCCGCCTTGTCCTCCATGTCGAGGTACTCAGCGATGTTGTAGAGCCGCTCCGAAACTGCGAGCGTGGGCGAAGAGGTGCCGATATTCATTTCTGTAATTATTTGCTGCAAGATACGCCATTCGCTATGAATAGGTGCGGGTTTCAATGGTTTGCAACCAATCTCCCCCTATCCCATCGCCGCCTTCACGAACGCCACAAAAAGCGGGTGCGGGTTTTCCACGGTGCTTTTCAATTCGGGGTGGAACTGAACGCCCACAAACCATCGGTGCGCGGGCAGCTCCATTATCTCCACCAGATTCGTGTCGGGGTTTGTGCCCGATGACACCATGCCCGCCTTTTCAAAAGCCTCCAAATATTGGTTGTTGAATTCCCAGCGGTGGCGGTGGCGCTCGCTGATTTGGGCAGATTGGTAGGCTTCGAGCGCTTTTGATTTTTTCTTCAAATCGCAGTTGTAGGCACCGAGGCGCATGGTGCCGCCTTTTTGGGTAATGCCTTTTTGTTGCTCCATCATGTCAATCACGGGGTGCGGCGTGTCCGTATCCACCTCCGTGCTGGCCGCGCCATTCAGGTGCATCACGTTCCGCGCAAACTCCACGCAAGCGCACTGCATTCCGAGGCAAATGCCAAAAAACGGGACGTTGTGCTCGCGGGCATATCGGATGGCTGTCAGTTTGCCCTCGATGCCGCGCTCGCCAAAACCCGGCGCGACCAAGATTCCGTTCAGCCCGGCCAAGGCTTTGCTCACGTCCTTGTAACTACCCTCCAATTCCTCCGCATGGATGGGCAGCACCCGCACCTTGCACTCGTTCACCGCGCCCGCATGGATGAAGGATTCGTAGATGGATTTGTAAGCGTCGGGCAGTTCGTTGTATTTCCCAATAAGGCCGATTTTGACCTCGTGGAGCGGGTTTTTGAGTTTGCCCAAAAAGTTTTTCCACGACGTGAGGTTCGGCTCTTTCGTGTCCTTCAAATGGAGTTTTGAAATCACCACCGAGTCCAGGCGCTCTTTATGGAGCAGCAGGGGAACGTCGTAAATCGTCTCCGCGTCAATCATCTCGATCACCGAAGAAGTCTCCACGTTGCAGAACTGCGCCATCTTGCGGCGGATCTCGATGTTGAGCGGATACTCGGTGCGACAAGCCAAAATGTCGGGCTGAACCCCGAGGCTGAGAAGTTCTTTTACAGAATGCTGCGTGGGTTTTGTCTTGAGTTCCTTGGCCGCGTTGAGGAACGGCACCAAGGTGAGGTGAATGACCAGCGAGTGCTCGCGCCCCAGTTCCCAGCGCAGTTGGCGCACCGACTCGACGTAGGGCAGCGACTCAATGTCGCCCACCGTGCCGCCAAGTTCGGTCAGCACAATATCGTAGTTGCCCGTTTGCCCGAGCAGCAGCATCCGCCGCTTTATCTCGTCGGTGATATGGGGGATGACCTGCACCGTTTTGCCTAAAAATGCCCCCGCGCGTTCCTGCTCGATGACGGTCTGGTAAATCCGCCCGGTGGTCACGTTGTTCGCCTGAGAGGTGGGGATGTTGAGATAGCGCTCGTAGTGCCCGAGGTCGAGGTCGGTTTCCGCGCCGTCGTCCGTGACATAGCACTCGCCATGCTCGTAGGGGTTGAGCGTGCCGGGGTCCACGTTGAGGTATGGGTCGAATTTTTGGATGGTGACTGAAAAGCCGCGCGCCTGTAGCAATTTGGCGAGGCTGGCACAAAGGATTCCTTTTCCGAGCGAAGAGGTGACGCCGCCCGTAACAAAGATGTATTTCGTCATAGAATGTTTTGCTTGTTACGGGATGCAAAGGTAGGAAAGGGATTGAGGGATAAGCGGAGAAATGGAAAAAGGTTGTGGAAAAATGAGGCGGAAGCGATGCTGTGCGAACGCAAGACAAGCCCCATTGCTCAACTTTTCAGCATCCAGATTTTCTCAAACTCCTATGTTTGCTGCCCTATGCCTATTCTTTCAAAATATCCTATCAGCCCCATCTTTCTCTGGGTGGTCATCGTGGTGCTTGCCGGCAGCGATTTCAGACAAAACCAATGGGAGTGCCTGCTCGTCATGTTTGCCGCGCTCGAACTGGTCCCGAAAGGCCTGCAGCTGCTCGGGCTCCCACAAAAAGACTGGTATGCGCTCACAGCCACAGGGTTTTGCGCAGCCTATTTGTCCGAGGGGTTTTGGTTTGTGGCGCTGCCATACTTGCTTTGGGCCGCGTGGCTGACTTTGCGCGAAGCCACGGAGGTTTTCTTTCTCAAAAAAAGCCAACTCGCTGATTTCGTTCGGGTTTTCGCTCTCGGCTACTGGGCCACGGGCGCGGCATTTGCGCTGCTTTACCTTGCCGACATCAGCCCGCTGGGCTTCGATGCGGTCATCGTTTCGCTCACGGCGGCGCATTTCCATGTGGCAGGTTTTGTGCTGGCGGTGCTGGTGTTTTGCATGATACGGGAACGGCCAAGCGCAACAAACAGGGCATTGGGCTGGGTGTCCCTTGCCGGAATGCCGCTCGTGGCTGCGGGCATCACCAGCGCGCAATTGGGCTTCCCGACGGTTTTGGAACAAGCATCCGCGCTGGCTTTTGTCGTGTTTGCGCTGGCGGTCATTGCGCAGCAAATCGGCCTTTTTTTTCAACCAAAATATTCAAAAACGGCGCGTTGGCTGTGGCTGGCCGGGGCGGGTTGCCTGCTGGCGGGCAGCATATTGGCGGGCTTGTACGCGCTCCGTTTTCAAATCCCCATCGAATGGGTCAGCATCCCGAACATGAAAATCTGGCACGGTACGCTCAACACGTTTGGGTTCGCTTGGCTCAGCCTTTTGGCCTGGTCAAACTCCGCGAGACATGAAAATCAATCCAATTGATTCAAGAATCGCTTCATTTGCCTCCTAATCTGCCGCATCTCTATTTTTGAAAACACTGAGTTTTTGATTGCGCTCTTAGTGTCCCTTCGTTTCTTAGTGTTTCAAAATTTGGGTGTGGTATGCTAAAATACCCGACATGAACAGCAACCTAATCTTTGATACCGTCCGCCAACTCGTCGGCCAGGGCGATACCGACCAAGCCTTGCAAACCCTCCTCTCCTTTTTGGAAAAAGACGGCTCGCAGCCCCCTGATACCCTCCGCGCTTTGCGCGTGGTGGAGGGCAATTACAACACCGCGCGGCGCAATTACAACAACGGGATTTTGAACTTCGCGGAAGTGCGGAGCGAGTACGCGAGGGTAAATGATGCGTTGCTTTCACTCCTTGAAGATATAGAATCCGGGCGAAAGCCATCGCAAGGCGCCCGCCGCAACGCCCGCCTGCCGTGGCTCATTGGTGGGGGCGTTTTGCTGCTGCTCGGCATCGCGGCGGGCATTTGGATTACAAGGCCCAACAAACTGAAATGCCCTGATTTTGAACCGACGGGCTTCAAAGTGATGGTGCTCGAATTTCAAAAACTGAGCGGCGAGGCCGCTAACCCAGCATCGGGGTTACAGACTCGCATCCGAGACCTGACGAGCAAAAACCAACTGTCCACCGATGTGGAAATACTTCCCGGAAAACAGTTCGGCGACAATACGCCCGATTTGAAAGATGCTGCCAAAATGGGCAAAGGTTGCAGCGCCGACATGGTTGTCTGGGGGCAATACGAACAAGGCGACAAATCCATCGAGGTGGACATCCGCTATGCCTTCACGGACGATGCTTGGCCACCGGGCGCCGCCATGCAAACCTTCAAAAACGTGAGCGAGATAAAATCAGGCAGCATGAAAATCAACAGCCTCGACGAAGCCGTTTTCCGCATTTGCACCGCTTTGGCGCTGCACGAAAATCGAATGGACTTGGCCAAAAAATGGCTCAACAAACTCCAACAGCCCAACGCCCGCGAGCAGGAATGGAAAGAGGTTTTGAAGTAATTATGAACGAGGAACTATGAACTATGAACGAGGAACTATGAACGTTTGCCGCGCTCGGTGTTCATAGTTCCTCGTTCCTCGTTCATAGTTCCCTACAACTTTCCCGAACTGATTTTCTGTTCCAAACCGGGCGAGGGGCGAAGGGCGTTGGCTTTTTTCCAATACTCTACCGCTTGGGCCGCTTGGCCGTGGAGCGAGAGCGCGTCGCCGAGATGCTCCAAGATGTTGGGGTGCTGGTCGCCGCCCTTGGGGAGGCACTGCTCGTAGCGGGCAATGGCTGCCGCAAAATCCTTCTTCCCGATATGCGCAAGGCCGATTTGGTCAATGATGTCGAGGCGCAGGCCGGAGTTGTTGACCGTCATCAGCAAGCCCTGTTCGAGTTGCGAGAGCGCATCGTCAGAGCGGCCTTTTATGTTGGCGGCTGCGCCGTAATAGAAGTAGGCTTTGGGCTGGTTGGGGAAAGCGTCCATGGCGCGCTCGGCGATGCTCAGCATTTCGTCGTAGTTCTTTTGGGCGGCGAGGAGCACCAAGGTGTTGTCCCACACCGCAAAGACCGTCGGGTTCAGGTTGATGCACCTGCGGTAGCGGTCGAGCGCATCGGCGGGGCGGTTGGAGTGGTAAAAAAGGTCGCCGGAAAGGCTCCAAACCTTGGCTTCATCGGGGTGGTTTTTTTCGAGCAGGGCGGCGAGTTCGAGCAGGCTTTGCGTGAAGGTTGCTTCGCCGCCGCCCGCTATCATTTTCTGAAAATATGGCATGAACGCCTTCACCTTTTCATCCACCGGAACCTTTGCGTCATCAAAGAGCGGGCGCATGGCTGCGAGCGTGGCGGCATCTGAATTTCCTTGCGCACCGGCCAAGGCCATGCGTGCCGCCGGGTCGTTGGGCTTGCGGCGCAGGATTTCTTCGTACACCAAGCGGGCATTGGCTTTGTCCCCGATGTTGTCGTAGAATTCGGCCAACTGCTGGCGGTATTTCAATTCCTTGGGGAAGGCGTCGGAGAGTTTTTTGTATTCGGCTGCCGCTTTTTTTACATCGCCGAGGCCGACGTACACGACGTGCTTTTTGAAAGCAATGTCTTCGTTCAGGCCCACCAAATCTTCCCATTTGTCCAATGCTTTGAGCGCGCCTTTCGGGTCTTCGTTTTGAAGGCACAGATAGGCGAGTTGCTCGTAAAACTCTGGGGTATTGGGGAACCGCTTCACGAGGCTCGTGCGCACCGCCACCGCATCGGTCAAGCGCCCCGTTTTTTCAAAGAGGTCGGCCTGATAGACACTATACCATTGGTTTTCAGGAGCCAAAGCCACGGCTCTGCCGATGGCTTGCAGCGCGTTGGGCAGGTCTTTGAGCGCGGTGTAAGTGCGGGCGAGGCCGTACCACCCGGCGTCCACATCGGCGTTGTCGTAGGTGAATTTTTTGTACAGTTCGAGCGCCTTGTCGTTGTGGTTCAAAAGCCGTTCGCGCTCGGCCAGGAGGAATTGGCTTTGGCGTTTCACCTCGGCCTCCGGGATGGTGGTTTTCACGCCGCCGATGGTGTTTTGGGCAAAAAGAGCGAGGGGACAAAGAGACAGGATGAGCAGTAGTTTTTTCATATCGCAAAGGTACGGATGCGGCGGTATTGTATGGGCTGCTCATTGCAAGTTGGTGCTGCTTCGTGCTTTTGTTCAAAATTTAGATTCCCATGGCAAAGGGCATGCTCCATCATCTACCATTTTGAGATAAAGCCCGATGGCAAACGGTGGCATCCCCGCTGTGCCGCCCCATCGGGTTGAAAAAATCAAAACACCCTCCGCAGCACCTCTTCCCGATAACTCGCCCCGAGCGGCAGTTTCACTTTGCCGATCACCACCTGGTTGCCTTCCAGCACCGAAACGTGTGCCGAAGCGACGATGTACGATTTGTGGATGCGCAAAAAACGGTCGGCGGGCAAGTCGCCCTCCAATTGTTTCAAAGACATCAGCGACAGCAGCCGCCCAGAGGAGCGGGTGTGGAACGCCACATACTCCGCCATGCCTTCGATGTAGAGGATGTCGTCGAGTTTCAGCCGGTGCA
>JBJXFT010000319.1:0-3919 GCA_046155725.1 Saprospiraceae bacterium | reverse complement strand
ACGCTCCTCCCACCCATAAAACCCGCCAAGCCAAAGCCTGGCGAGATGCCCATCGCGCTCGAATCGCTGATAGTGCGCAACTTTCAGGGCATCGAAAAAACGGAGCTGATCGGGCTGCCCCGTGCTCCGTGGATTTTCCTGACGGGCAACAATGGCTATGGGAAATCTTGTGTGCTGCGGGCCACTTTTATTGGTTTTCACGGAAAAAGGGATGGCGATACGGAGCTTGCCAACGGCGGCACGGACATCGTGCTGCGTTACTGGGACGATGAAAAAGTGGTTACAAACAGTAGTGCCGAGGCGCAGTCGCCCAGCATTGCCGCTTACGGCCCACACCGTTTGGAAATCACAGATGAGATTTCGAAAGAACAAAGGACCGACCGCAGCTCGGCCAGTTTCAGTCTTTTCAAAACCAGTGGCCATTTGCTGAACATCGAAGGCTATCTCCGAGACTGGTACACCGACCCAAAGCGCAAATCGCGCTACACGACCGTAGTCGAGATGCTCAAAAGCCTCATGCCCGGAATCGGCGACATCTTTTTTGACGAGGATTCGCGGCGCATCCTGTACTGCGAAAAAGACACCGAAACAGGCGAAAACCTTCCTCCGCTCGATTTTCTAAAACTGGCCTCAGGCTTCAAAAGTATCATAGCGTTCGTGGGCGATATGTGCATCCGCTTTTTCGAGTCCAACCCATCTTGGAGTGCGACGCACGACTTCAAAGGCATCGTCATCGTTGATGAATTGGACTTGCACTTGCACCCCATCTGGCAGCGTCAACTGCCCACGCTACTCTCCACCGCTTTCCCCAAAGTGCAGTTCATTGTCTCCACGCACAGCCCGATACCGATATTGGGCGCGCCCGCCGGGAGCATTTTGCTCACCGTTGACCGGACGAAAGAAGAAGGCACCCAGGTAGAACGGCTGGATATTGATATCAGCACTTTGTTACCGAACACCATCCTGACCTCCCCAATTTTTGGCTTTCAAGAAATTATGCCCCAATCTTTTGACAAAAGACACCAGCGTATCCGAACGGAAGCCAGTTTTCAGGAAATGACTTTGAACGATCAGGTGAAAAAACGACTTGCCGATTATGAAAAAACAGATCGTGAAGCCGAATTGCTCAAGGTATTTACATAACCCAACCTCTCCTGAGCCATGCGTTTTGTCATAAAAAGCCAGGATCTGGCAGATATTCCGGAAGCTATACGTGTACCGGCCACAATCCCTGATTTTGACTTGGTGCTGGGGGGCGATAAAGAAAAAATTTATGAAAAGGTTTACAAAGGAGAATACCGACGCGACGGGAAGACACTCTCAGCCGTCCGTGAAGCACTTAACCGCTACTATTTGGGAAAATGTGCTTACTGTGAGGATATAGAAAAAAAGGCTGAGATAGAGCATTATCGCCCCAAAAAAGAAGTTGCCGGTGAGGCGGAGCATTCAGGCTACTTCTGGCTTTGCTATCAATGGACCAACCTTGTGCCATCTTGCAGGTACTGTAATACAGAGGGAGGCAAGGGCAACAAATTCCCAGTTATGGGCACACGGGTGACGAAATTTCCAAAGAAAACTGACGGAACGCCCAACTACGCAAAGTTTAGCGCGTACAGCGCCCCACTCAAAAGCGAAAAACCATACCTGCTCCACCCAGAAATGGATGACCCCAAAAAGCATTTTAAATTTGATGCCGCTGGCACTATTATAGGCATTGATGCAAAGGGGCGTGGCAAAGAAACCATCAACATCTGCAATCTTAACCGTGATAACCTGCTCGCGCTCCGACAACGCTTGATTGATGATTTGTTTGAGCGTATGGCAGATGCCTTTTTCCTTTTTCTCGAAGGAGACCTTACGGCTTCCGGCTTGCGAAAAGCGATGAAGCTTGTTTTCATAAGGATGGAAGAACGACAGGGAGACAAACGCTCATTTACTTTGCTGGCATGGTATGTCTTCGAAAATTTTAAGGATATTTTTATTCCCATGCTTCAAACTGTTGCCCAACGAGAAGCTGCACTTGACGCTTACATTCGCTACCGAAAAGGCCAACTTTAAGAAGCCCCGCATGCTCTACATCGTCCCAACGCCCATCGGCAACCTCGAAGACATCACGCTCCGCGCCATCCGGGTGCTGAAAGAAGTATCGGTGGTGCTGGCGGAAGACACCCGCACAAGCCGCCGACTGCTCGACCATTATGAGATAAAAACACACTTGCGCGCTTTCCATGCGCACAACGAACACGCCAAGGTGGAACACATAGTGGACGAACTGGCTTCTGGCATGACCATGGCGCTCATCTCTGACGCTGGCACGCCGGGCATCTCTGACCCTGGCTTTTTGCTGGCCCGCGCTTGTCACCGCCGGGGTGTTCGGGTGGAGTGCCTGCCCGGTGCCACGGCATTCGTCCCTGCTCTGGTGGCGAGCGGCCTGCCTTGCGACACGTTCCATTTCGAGGGGTTTTTGCCGCACAAAAAAGGCCGCCAAACGCGGCTGAAATACCTCTCCGCGCTACCGCACACTTTTGTGCTGTACGAATCGCCGTTCCGCTTGGTGAAATGTCTGGAAGAACTCATCGCGCATTGCGGCGCGGAACGCCCGGCCTGCGTGGCGCGGGAACTGAGCAAAATGTTCGAGGAGGTGAAAACGGCCCCGCTCTCGGAACTGCTCGCGCATTTTACTGCAAAAGAGGTGAAGGGGGAGATTGTGGTGGTGGTGAGCGGAGGCTGAGTTTTTTCGTCTATTTTTGCCAGACGATGACCAAGGTCGAACACATCGAATATTGGAAAGCCACCGCCGAAAAGGATTGGGGCGCGGCACAGGTATTGCTCAAAAAGAGGATGTACCCGCAAGCGTTGTTTTTTGGTCATCTCGTGCTTGAAAAACTTTTGAAAGCCCATTTCGTGAAAGACAACGCCGAAGATTTTCCACCCAAAACCCACAACCTGGTACGCTTGGCTGCCAAAACAGCACTTGAGATGAATGAAGATGACTTTGGTTTTTTGGAAGAAATGAACGATTACCAATTGGAAGGCCGCTACCCGGATTACTTGCTTTCCATTTATCGCACTGCCACAAAGTCTGTAACAGTAGAAGTTTTTGAAAAAATAGACACTTTCCGCCAATGGTTACTCAGTCTGCTGCCATAGAAATCGCCCAGCAATATCTGTCTGCTGTCCGTGCCTTGGGCGTTCCTGTGCAGAAAGCATATTTGTTTGGCTCTTTTGCCCAAGACCGTCAGCACGAATGGTCCGATATTGATTTGGCACTCATTGCCGAGGGCTTTACCGGGTCAGTCGTGGTGGACAAAAAGCCCTTCCGAAAGTTGCATTTGCAACCTCATTTCATGGCCGTCGAAGCGCATACCTTTCCTACCTCGCTGCTCGAAAGCGGCCACCATCCTTTCCTCGAAGAAATAAAACGCACTGGCATCGAAATCAATTGATTGCCGCTCTCCTCTCGGAACTGCTCGCGCATTTTACCTCCAAAGAGGTGAAGGGGGAGATTGTGGTGGTGGTGAGCGGAGGCAGTGGCAGTTGGCAGTGGCAGTAGGCGGTGGCAGTTGGCAGTTGGCAGTGGGCAGTTGGCATACCCCAAAAAAACAACCCCGGCTGGTTCAGGGCCGGGGTCTTCTGCGGGTAGGTGTTCCCAATTTGGCTTTGGGGTGGCGTTCTGGGGCGTTCTCAAATGGGCTGAGGTGTTTTCAACTTGGCTTTGGGTTGGCGTTCTGGGGCGTTCTCAAATGGTTTGGGGCGTTTTCAATTTGGCTTTTGAGGCAAGTTTGAAGGGGGGGCGCAATAGGGTTTTAACAGTGAAGCGCTTTCGACAGGTGAGAGAGGTGATTTGGCGTTCAGGTTTTTGGATGGGCAGAGATAGTCTTGTCAGGATCGGGATAAATTGTTTCGCATCTTGCCCCCG
>JBJXFT010000447.1:0-15689 GCA_046155725.1 Saprospiraceae bacterium | reverse complement strand
TATCGGGGTGACTCAAAGTCACCCCGACACTATCACGATTCAACGCCCACACCAGCAATGCCAGTGCCAATACCCCCGCTCCGATGCCCGCCCATTGTCTCCAAGCCAAAGGTTGTCGGTCGGCCTGCCGCAGTGTTTTGATTCGGTGGCGGGCTTCGCGGGCATTGGTGCTGTCGGGGTAGGCAGCGAGGAATTGCTGGTAGGCGGCTGCGCTGTGCTGCTCTGAGGCGGCGGCCCAAGCGGCGTTGTGGGCTTCTTGCCGATGGCGTTCGCGTTCCTGTTCAGTACGCAAGGCGTGTAAACGGGCGGATTCGCGTTCGGCAGTTGAATCGGCGGCTAAACGCTCGGCGCGCAATTCCTGAATGCGCTCGCGGAGTTTTTTGGCGATGGTATGCCAAGCCTTGTCGCGGTCTTTCCAGTGGTCGGTGTCAGTGACGGCATAGCCGCCAGGCGGCAGCACTTGCAAGTCTTTGATGACGGGGTACGATTCCCAGTCGCAAGGCCGCACGATGATGGGAATCACCATGGAGTCGCCACTGTCCAAGCGGGTGATGGCGGTCTTGAACTCTTCCTCGCGGATGTAGCCGGAGTTGTAAAAGTCCACGCTGACAAGCATCAGGAAGATTTCCGTATCAAGGAGGCGATCTTTGATGGCCTTGTCCCAGCGTTCGCCGGGCGCAATCTCTTTGTCGCTCCAGAGGGTTATCCATTCCAAATCCACGAGGGCACGGAGGTGACTTTCGAGTTGTTCGCGCAACTCGCGGTCTTTGCTGCTGTAAACGATAAAAGTTTTGAGCGGAGCCGGTTGGTTCATGCCGTTTTGCTGGAAAGGAGGGGCTAAGGTAGTTGGCAACGTTTACTAAACTTTTGAAAGTTTAGTAAACGTATCTACCGATATCAGGCAACCCGTTTATCTGGGGTGCCCTTTTGGCGGAATGACAAAGCGACGTTCCCAAAATCACTTCCCCAAAGAAATCAAATTGGCGAACAGCCGATACGCTCCCGGCACCCCTGCGGGCAATTCGCGGAAGAACGACAAGCCCGTATAGACGTAGTGCCCCTTGCCATACTTCGCCACGAGCAACGAGCCGTCGGCAGGTTTTTCGCCAGGGTCATTGGCAGAAAGCGGAGCGGCAAATGCCGCATCCCATTCGCCGGGGAAATAAAGGCCGCGCTCCTGCACCCATCCTTCAAAATCTTTGGTCGTCAGTTTGTTGGGCGTGTTCAATGCTGGATGTTCGGGCAGGAGGAAGCGCACTTCGGCGGTTTCGTCCGTGACGCGGGCGCGGGAAATTTTGAGTGGGAACGGCGCGATTGGGTCTACCACAAGTTCAAAATTGGTGTTGTACTGCACCACGAGCGTGCCGCCGTTTTGGGCGTATTCGAGGAGTTTGGCGTGTTGGAATTTCAAGTTGTCCTTTGTATTGTAGGCGCGTATGCCGACCACGATGGCATCAAATTTTGCCAGCGCATCGGCGGTTTCCAGGTCTTTGTCTTCCAACACTTTCACGGTGCAGCCCATTTGCCGCAAGGCGGTAGGCACGTCGTCGCCCGCGCCCATGTAGTAGCCCACGTTTTTGGCGATCACTTTCAAATCGAGCCGCGCGGCGTGGGCCGTGGCGGGCTGCAAAACGCTCTGTTGAGGGATGTGGTCGTACTGGATGGTGACGAGCCGGCTGGCCGAAGTTTGGCCGCCTACTTCCACGCTCGCGGTCAGCAGCGCGTCCGGGTTGTCTTGGCTTGCCGTTACCATGAACGTGAAGGTTTTTTCCTCGCCTTTTTTCTTGAACTCAAAGGGCTGGCTGCCCCCTTTTGCCGGCCAGCCTTTCACCGATACCGTGCCCGCCACATTGTCTTTTCCCGCGCTGACCCGCACGGAAACTTCGCGTTCTTTTTGGGGGAAAATGTAGGCCGACTCCGTGAACTCCACGAACACGGGCGGCAATACCTCAAATGGCCGCCACACTTCGCCGACGGCGGGTTCGCCTGTTTTCCAGGCTAAGTCGGTTTCGTATTCGAGCGGGATGCCGTTCACCGTGAGGTTCCAGCGCACGGTGGCGTAGCGTGGGGTTTCGGGAACGCCGCGCAACGCTTGGATCTCCACAGAATACATCCCCAACGTAGCAGGTTTTTGCAACCAATACGGCGCGGTGAACGCCGCGTCTTGGCCGACGCGGACGGTTTTTTCCAGCACCCAGCCTTTGTTTGCAACCAGCGTGAACGCGGGCAAGGTGTCAAACAAAGTCGGTTGGATTTGAAGCCCCGATACTTGCACCGTGTGCGCTGTGCGGCTGATGGCTTCCAAGCGGATTTTGACTGCATCGCCGGGAGCGGCCGTGGCTTCTTTGGCCGTGGCTTCGAGATAAAGGCCGAGGCAACCGCGAATCACGTCTTTGATTTCGGAGAGTTTGCGCTGTTTCCAGAAGCCGTCGGGAAGCGATTTTATCATCTGCATGGCCGTCAGGAGGTCTGGGATGCTTGCGCTGGGATTGTCCGAACGGTATTCGCGGTCAATCTGCGCGAGGATTCTGCCGATGGGTTCGCCGCCGTCCACCCGCGTCCAGGAGGTGTTGATGCCTTCAAAAATATCCTGCGACGGGGGGCGGTCGCCTTTTACAAAATCGAGATAGTCAATGCTTTCGCCCCGCACACTGAGCGAGCCAAAGCCTTGGCAACGGTGCATGGAGCGGCTTTCCGCCGCCACCTCGTTGTTGCTTTTTCCTTTCAAAGGGAGGTAAACCCCGATGTCAATCGGCCAGAGCGTGGATTTGTCAATCTTGGCAAACGCCTCTTGGCTGCCATAGAAAAACCACGAGGTGTTGAAAAACTGCCGCCGCGCTTGCCAAGGCTGGGTCAGTGACAATTGTTCGGGAAACGCATCGGCTTTGCCAGCAAGGTCGAATGCCTCTACTGAAAGCATGGCCGAGGCCGTGTGGTGGCCGTGGGTGTCGTATTTTTTGTCGTGGTAAAAACGGTTGATCACCACGTCGGGCTTCACCTGGCGGTAGGCCCACACCACGTCGGAAAGCACCGCGTCTTTGTCCCAGAATTGCAGGGTTTCTTCGGGGCTTTTTGAAAAACCGAAGTCGTTGGCGCGGCTGAACAGCTGTTTGCCGCCGTCTACCGAGCGGGCCATGAGGAGTTCTTGGGTGCGCAGCACGCCCAGCAGTTCGCGGATTTCGGGGCCGATGAGGTTTTGGCCGCCGTCGCCGCGCGTAAGCGAGAGGTAAGTCACGTCGTAGAGTTTGGCGTTGCGCAGGTAACTGATCATGCGCGTGTTCTCGTCGTCGGGGTGCGCCGCCACATAGAGAATGGAGCCAAGCACATTGAGTTTTTTGATGGCTTGGTGGAGCTCGGCGGCGTTGGGCTTGGCGGGCTTTTGGGCAGCGCACACCCCGGCACAAGCCATAAGAACTATGAACGATAAACTATGAACTATGAGCGATAAATGATGAGCGATGAATGCTTTGCTGGCAAAAAGGCGGGAAAACCGAGTCATGGAGGAAAATTTAAGTGGCGAAAGTAAAGAGCCAAGAACGTTTGCGGCATGGTTTGGTTTTGGGCAAAAAGCAGAATGGGGGTTCGGCTTTACTGATTCAAGCGGCAGAATCATTGTTTATTTCTTGCTCGATTGCCATGCTCAATCGCATTTTGATATCTATCTCATCTTCGTAAACATCGGCCAATGCACCCAGATTCGGGTTGTCCCGCAAGTCGAGCCATTCGAGTGCGGGCAAGTTTTTTAGGACAGTGGGAGGTTTGGAAAAGTCGTTGCCTGCAAGATCGAGATGAACGAGATGTGTCAAAGCAAACATCTCTGACGGCAAGGAGTCTAATCGGTTTCCAGACAGATTGAGGCGCTGTATCTGAGTACATTGACTGATCATAGGTGGTAAGTCAAGTATTCCCAGGTCGCTTAGGTCAAGCTCTATGCTCTCGATTGCTTCTGATATTTTTCTAATCACAACTTTGTGCTTTTCATTTACCTCGGATAGTAAAACGATCATTTTCTCATGCAAAACTTCCTTAGCGGGATGACTGGTCATATTCTCTCCGAATTCCGTCTGCACCTTCCAAATGCTTCTGTAACGGGCAGCATTAAGAGGTCGTTCCAACAATATTGCCAACACCTTCAGGTGCCGAACCTGTCGTTCGTAGCATTTTTGTTTTTTCAAAAAACTGCGCATGGTGTGAGCCAACATGGATTTCTGGGTTTGGTCAGTAGCCAACAGTTTCTGATTTACTTCCCTGACCTCTAGTGCTGTGCGCACCGCACCGCCCCACTCCTTACGGCCTTGGATGCCGGCAAAACGCTCCACCAGCCGCACCATCGCCGCCGGGTAGAGGTAGCACTCCGAAATCTGGAGCAGTGCCATGCGCAGAAAGTTGAAGCGGAACATTTCAGGCGTGGCGATGGGGTCGCCGCCCTCGGAGATGTACCATCGGTCGCTTACGCCCTCCATGCCAAGTTGGCGGAGTTTGTCGGTGAAAGCGAAGGGGAACGACGATATCGGGAAAATCCAATAGCGGCCCAGCGGCCCCCTGTGCAGTTGCTGCTGGCCGGTGACAAGTTCCAGCAAGAATTCGTGGCCGTACTCGCGGCCGTTGGCGCGGAGTGTTTCGCCCTTGCCCAGCAGGTAGTCCAGAAAGATCACGTCGCAAGTTTGCTTGCGCAAGATTTGAATGCCTTGGGCAATGATGCCCTGTTCGCCTGTTGTGCAGTTTTCAGTCTGAACGTTCAGCATTTTCCCTGCTGTTCCTGCTGCATCCTGATTCAGCCATCGGGCGATCAGTGCGCGTTTGGTGGGCGGCAGCGCAGGGTCGCGTTCGTGGGCGACGGCAGGTGCGGGCGGCTGTTCGCCGCTTTCGGTCAATGAAGCAGGCCGCTTACCTTCATCGTCAATTGTGGAGATGGGTTCGTCCGCTTGGTCGTCCACCATGAGCGCGTTCCATTGCAAGTCAATGAGTTGCATCTCCTCGCCTTCCGCTCTCAAAAATTGCATGATGCGCTCCGACTGCCGCGCCATCCAAGTTTCGGAGTGAAACTTGAACGGCGTGACTGCATCGTGGTGGCCGTTGGCACCGAGTGCCACGATGAAAGAGTTGAGCAGCATCCGGCACTGGAACTCCAGCGAGGCCAATGAGGCCAGCGAGCGATAGAGCCGCAGGTCGCTGTAGGTCACCACGTCGCTCAGGCGGGCAAACAGGTTTTTCTCAAAGCCTGCATCGAAAGCCACATAGCGGTGCCAGATGCTGGAGTCCAGAAACTTCACGCGGTGGTCAATGCCGAGGTTGTAAAGTCGGTGGCTCTTTTCTCGCTGTTCCTTCCAGGGCTTTGTATTGGACGGGTCGCAGTCCAGCCCGGCAGACTCTTCGTGGAGTGCCATCGCATTTTCCAAACTGATGGTGATGATAGGCGAAGGGCGGTAATCGGGAGAGCGAGCGGGCTTCGCCTCGCCGCCCAGCAGCGGTTCAATCCTCCGCAGGCCAGTGCTGCCTCTGATGAGTTCTTGAAAAAATGGGCCGCCCGCCAGCGCAGCGGTGCGCACGAAGAGTACAATGACCGACTCCTGCGCTTCGTTCGCAGGCGGCTGGTTGTCGGTGGGCCAGTCCAAGTTTTCAGGCCAGCCGCCATTTTCCTTTGCCTTGCGTAGCCTGCGCACAGGCTCGGCCCAGATGTGGAGATCGGGGTACTCAGAGGTGAGCGTGACTTGACCGGCTTTCATCGGCAACGGCACGATGCTTTGGCGGTCGTCGAAAGCGTAGAAGCGGAGGGCGTAACGGCGGGACATGATGGGAACGGGGTGCAATGCCTCCCAGCGCGGCCAGGTCGGTTGCCGCAACGGGAGGTTTTATGTATTTGAAAATGAGAATCTTGTGCGACGAGAAGCATTGGCAACTTTCAAAAAGTTGCCAATGCTGGGCTATTGCTGACGGCTACTCTGGCGGCACCTCTTTCCACCAAGCGCTTTTGGAGTAAGCCTCGGCGATGGTCGGGAAGCGGCTCATCAGGTGCGGGTATTTGGCGAAGCGCGTTTTCACGAAGCCGCGCAGGTTCTGCTCGTTTTCGTAGCCGAGTTTTTCGGCAGTTATGCCTTTTGAACCATGATAGACCCGCAGCGCGGTCTCGATCTTGTTCAACTCCAAGTAGGCTTGTTGCTCTTTTCGGTTGCGGGCGGCGGTCGGTTCTGTTTCGGTGGTCGGCGCGGCGGCCTGCTTGGAGGCGGCGGGCAGCAGCGCAGGCGAGTCGCTGCGCACGTCGCCGGGCAGGCATTCCCAAGTGATGCGGTCTTTTCCCAGAATGCGGCGGCGGAGCGCCATGTGATCCACCGCGTTGCGCAGTTCGCGGATGTTGCCCGGCCAGTCGTAGGAGGTCAAGCGATCCAGCACATTGTGCTCCAGCAAGTCCATGAGCGGGGTGTTGGGCAGTTCGAGGCGGAAATAGTGCTCCAAAATGGGCAGGATGTCCTCCCGCCGCTCGCGCAGGGGCGGCAACTCGATGGGCAGGGCGTGGAGCCGTTGGTAGAGGTCGGCGCGGAAACTGCCCTTTTGTACCTCCTCTGCCAAGTTGCGGTGGGTGGCCACGATGATGTGCAAATCCACCGGGATGTCGCGGTTTTCGCCGAGCGGCCGCACCTGCCGCACTTCGAGGAAGCGCAGCAACTGAATCTGTATTTTGTCATTGATGTCGCCTATCTCGTCCAAGAGCAGCACCCCGCCGTTGGCTTGCCGGAAGTAGCCTTCGCTGGCCTCTTGGTTGCCGGTATATGCCCCCTTTTTATAGCCAAAAAGTTCGGCGGTCAGCATATCAGAAGGGATGGTGGAGAGGTTGACGGCCACGAAGGGGTGCTTGCGGCGGGGGCTGTTTTTGTGGAGGTAGCGGGCGGCGACCTCTTTTCCGGTGCCGGTTTCGCCGGTGAGGAGCACGATTTTGTCGGCCATGTCAGCCACCGCCTGAAGCGTCTTTTTGATGTCTTTCACTTGGGGCGAGTGGCCGATAAAGCGGTATTTTTCGTCCTCTTCCTCTTCGTGAAGACGCTCCAATTCGTCTTCTAACGTTTCCACCTTTTGCCTCAAAGCCTTGTTCTCGATAGCCTCCCGGAACTGCTTGTCCCACGCATCGTGGCTGTAATCTTTCTTATAAAGAAAGTCCGCAGCACCTAATTTTCTAGCGCGATTAATGGTAGCGAGACCATCTTCATTGGTGACGACGATGATGGGGATGTCGGGGTATCTCTCACCAAGCGGTTCGATAAGCCTCATGCCGGTCTCGATACTCTCTCCATCCAATTTTAGGTCGAGCAGGATGAGAGTAAATTTCTTGGTGGAGGAGGCCAAATGCGCCCACATCCGCTCCTCGCTGAACGCCCGTTCGGTAAAGTCATACTCTCCTTGAAATGCCTCGAGCATAGCCTTGTGGAAGCGCGGGTCGTCGTCTACGACCAGAACCGGGTAAACGGGCCGATCAACTTGTTCAAGCTTCTTCATGGTGCATCGGTTTTGAAATACTTTGACAAGCGGATGAGCAGTTCGTCAGCAGCCTCGATTTTGACTCGATGAGTGTGGATGCGATCCGCAAGCGTAGCATAGTCTGTGCAATCTGCCCAGCCCGGCTCAACGTCGCGGAGCAATTGGTCTGCCTCTTCGATCTGGTCGGAAAATGGTGCGAGCAGCAGGTAAGGCAGATATGCTTTCCACCGAAGGTGAGTGTTTTGAAATGACTGCTGGTTGTCAGTATCTGACAGATAAGCCTTTTGTGGTAGCTCTTGCTGAGGGCCTTTTTGCAGATTGTCATCAACGATTTTCAAAAACATGAGCGTCGCCGAAAACCAGTCTACAAACCCCGCCTTATTGTGCCCATCCCAAAATCGCTGCCAGATCACCTCCAACTTTTTCTCCCCGTAGTCCGGCGGCATCCAGCCCTTGCCCGCCCGTTGTGCGCTCTGCAAAAATAGTTCAAAATCGTCGGGCAGATGGCTCCAGTGCAAATAATTGGGGCCGATGGCCCGGTCGCGTATGCCCGCTTGCAGCAGCACCGCCGAAGGGTTCACCTTCGAAAAATACTGCGCCCACACCCCGTCGGGCCGCAGGAAGTTGTCCCCAACGCGCACGGGCGTGACGAGCAGGAATGCTTGCGCCTCGTGCACATGAGCGGGCAGGTACGGCACTGGCGCGTAGCCTTGCGCCTCGAACCACGCCCGGCGGGCGGGCAGCATCGGCCAGTCAGCGGGGAAATAGGGCAATGGTGTCATAACTCAGGGCTTCGCCGTGTTCGGCAAGTTGGTGTTGTAGCGCGTCCAGCGCGTTGTACATCTCGTCTCTGGCGGCGATGAAGGCTTCGGCATCTTTGTGGGATTTTAGAAATGCCACTTGCTCTACGATACTGCGGGCCTTGCGGTACAGGTCGCCCAATTCAGAGCCGTAGGCCAACTTAACGTGCTGCTCGCACTGGCTGAAATCGCTTGCTTCGCTGACCCGCTGCTCCGGCTGCTTCGACAGTTTTTTCAACTCTATCTTGTTCTCCGTGAAATGAGCCAACTGCGGCCAGAGCAGCCCTTTTTCTTCCCGAAGGTGCTGTGTGAATCGCTTGTGGTCGGCGGGGTCGAAATCGTCTGTCCAGAGGCGGAGGTTTTCCATGAGCGAGTAGACTTTGGCGCGGGTGCTGACCCAGTAGTGCGACCAGACGTGGCGGAACGGTTCAGGGTGCAACAGTTTGTCTTGGGCAGAATGGATGAATTCGACCTGGGTTTCTTCCGCAGTGTCCGAGTCTTGAAACTTTCTGGGAAAATTGCCCCCGATGCCCAGAAAACCATACAGTTTACGGGCAGGGTTGTAGTAGATTGGAATTTCTCCGCCGCTGAACAGATTGATTTTCAAGCGGCCAAGATGCTTGACTTCTGCCAACTGTGCATCTTGTGCCAATTGCTCCAAAATCTGCCGACAACTTTTGGGGTCATACCCGTGCGTTTTCGAGTTGCTGTGCAAGAAAGCCAGCACATGGTGGCCTTCTTGCAGATAACCGGCGATCAGGCCAGACAAAGCAGGAATGGCCTTCGGGCTGTTCACCCAGTCTGCCCGCACCAGCACGTCGCCAGTGTCCGGTGTGCCCCATTCGTCAGAGCCTTCGGGCGGAATCCGGTGAGAGCCTTTGTTCCAGTCCCACACGACAAGGAAGATGCGTTTCGGCGTAGCAGTTTGCGACATGGGCGGGCGGGGTTAAGAGCCGAACAGGATTTTGACCAAGCGATATTTCAGTTCCACGTCGTCGTGGATGCTCACGCTGCGCTCCACCGCCGAAATGAGCGACTCCACCGGGCGGAAAATGGTAAAGCGGGCGAAATCCTTGTACGGGTCTTTGTCCAAGTATTTCCACCAGTCGTTGCGGCCCCGCCCTGTGGTGATGACCAGCATGAAATTATCGGATACCCGCCCGCCTGGCATGGCGGACACTATTTCCTTTTGGATGAAAAGGCCGATATCGCCCTCCCGCTTGTGCTTTTTTTGCAAAATGCGCTCAATGAACGACAGGTGGATCACTAAAAAATGGCAGGTCGGGATGAAATCTTTGCGCTCCCGCTCCCAGTTTTGCAGCCACTCGGGGTTGTCGCGCTCATCGTCGGTCGCTTCATTCTGCACCACCAATTTGAGGCGGTGGCGGAAAAACGGCTCCCGCCCCTGATCCTTCTCTCCCCGGATGCGATGGTAGATGCGGTTGTCAAAAATGCAGACCCGTGTCATCAGCGTCTCGAAAAGTTCGAGGTTTCGCAGATCGGCCAGCAAACGCTGCTTTTCGCTGCCCTCGCCCGGTATTTTTTCCAAAAAATACTTCTGGTACACCCCGTGCCGCCGGAACATCATCACCTCCTGCTGTGGAAGTCCTCCGATGGTGGGGTCGCTTTTGTGGGCTATCTCCAACAGGTATTCCATCGGGCGGCTTTTGACCAATGCCTCGTAGGGGGCCAACTCGGCCTTTTGCCGGTCGTCAGCCAACTCATTGGAAGAAAAAAAACGAAACTTCGGTTGGCTGCCGCTGCCACCGTCCAGCACGAACATCTGGTCGGGTTGCCTGTCTCTCAGCACTTTCAGCACGCTGATGGGCTGGCGGCCCAGCCACAGTCCCAGCCACTGGGCGCAGGCATCACGGAAGCGCTCCAGTTCGCGCAGTTCTTTCTGTTCCTCGTCTTGCTCTCCGGTGAGGCTGTCGGGCAATTCGCCCGTGATGATGCGGATCACACCACGCTCGCGGCGCAGTTTGACAAACTGGCTCTCAAAATCTGGCGCACCAGCGGGCAGATGCACGATGCGGAAACGGGCGGGGTTCTCGTCCGCCAAGTTCTCCACTTGATCCGCGTCCAGCAGATTCTGCCCCTTCCAGACGTGGAATATTTTTTTCAAAAAGCCCCGTGCTGGGAAGCCTTGCACCATGCGGCGCAGTTCGGCGTCGCGCGCTGGGTTAGCAGCCCCGTCGTCATCCTGGGGCAGGGGTGGCAGCAGGTCTTTGTCTCGGATGAACTCGAAGTCCAAATGCTCGCCCGGCGTGGCTTGCTCATCGGCTTCGCTGCAAGCGGGCATCGCCCAGGGGTAAAACAGTTTGTCGCGCTCCGTGTCGCGGTCGGTGGGCCGGTGGATGCTATCGAAGCCGTTCTGTACGCTGGAAAAACTGTTGTTGAACAGCATGGCGGCGCACACCTTGTCCTGATAGGTGCCACCGAGTTTGGGCACGATGCCGCTGTCGAAGAGTTCGCCTTCTAGGCTCTTCCATTTTTTCAGCACCACGTGTTCGCTGGTGTCGTCGAGCAGCAGGCGCGAGGGCGCGTTGATCCAGATGCTGATGCGGAAGAGCTCCTGCTGGCTGCTGCCCGGTAGGCTGCAAGGCTGCACCCCGACGCTGAGCGTGAGGCCCTCGTCGCGCAGGTCTGCAAGTTCTTGGCGGTTGTAGTGCTTCACGTTACGGATCTCGTTTTCGAGCATCGTGAACAGGGCATGCTTGCCCACCACCCCTCCGGGCAAGAAGATGCGGATGTTTTTGAGCGTTTTTTTGAGCGCGTTCAGGTCTTTGCCCGGATGCACGAACACGCTGCCCAGTTCGTCGCTGTCGGCCTCGGCGGATTGGGGCGGCACGGGGTCTTGCGGGTCGAGCAGGTTCACCTCCGCGAGTATGCCCTCGCAGGCGATGCGCTTGCGCAGGGGCTGGGCCGGGTCGCTGGGATCGGCGAGGGAGCCAGTGGCCGGTTCGTACACCACCACCCGCAGCCGCACGTGTTGGATGTCTTCCGTCTTGGCGATGGTGCCGATGTAGAGCGGGTTCTGCATGAAGTCGTGCCACAGGATGTTGTAGAGGCTGCTGACCATGCCGCCCACGTTCACGTTGCGGGTGATGCCGCTCCAGTACGCGCCTTTTTCCATCAAAAACTGGAACATCGGGTAGATTTCCCGCGACAGGTGGCCGCGATAGTGTACCATCTTGTCGCCGTCTGCTTCCCGGACGCTGCGCGGGGTTTCGCCGTCGGGCAAGGCGGTGGGGGCTTCGGAGGGCGGGTTGGGGTTGTGCAGGGCGAGGAATTCACGGAGGTCTTCTATCGCGCCACTGTTCAGTTCATTGCGCTTCAAGAGTTCGAACACCGCTTCCCAGTCCACCTCTCCCTCTGGCTGTCTTAGCTGCGAGGCCCTCTGACGGAACCACCAAGTGAGTGTGGTGAGCGAGTGTGCACTGACGTTGTGGGCGTAGGAGTCCACGAGGATGGACACGATGGCGTGGACGATGTAGAGTTGGTAGATTTTGCCGGGGACACCGTCGCTGAGTTGGAAGCGTGTTTGGAAATACTCGTCGTGGCGACGGTAATAGTTCAGCAAATCCAGTTCTTTCAGGAGTGGGTTTTTGTTCTTCTTTTCATAGAACTCCTTCTCTTCCACCAACTCCAAGAAATCTTTGATCGAAGAGATTTTTTCCATGTTCTCTCCCACTACGTCCCAATCCAAAAACATCCCGTCGTACTCCATCGTGAATGCCCGGAGCAAGGCCCAGATATTGTCCATATCACTGACGCGGCTTTCCCACTCTTTTTTAAAAACGATGTGGGCAATACCGTCAAAGTCGCTGAACCCAATCAGGGGGATGGAGATGTACAGGTCATTTTCGAGATCAAAAGAAGCACTGAGTATGGCCTTCTCAGCTAGCCATCCATTCATTGCAGCCTCCCCGTCTCCCGGCTTTGGCGGGTTTGCAAAATAGCCCTCGAGTGTCTTAACATTGATGTCTTTCAAGCCAAATGCACCAGTTCTAAAACTCTCATAGTAGCCAGCCCCTACTTTTGCTTCTTTAGAATCAAGCATGGTGCTAGACAGCACTGCCCACGATTTGTCCAAATCCGCTTGGGCCTCGCCCCAGTTTTCCAGCAACTCTCGTTGCTTGCCTACACCCCCATAAATGAGTTCCACATCTTCCATTCGGCTAATTCTTTTGTACTCTCGGCGATTGAGCGCGTTCAGCAGGATGGTAAAGTTTCGATTACCTCGAAACAAAAGATTTTCTGCTACAGCGTGCAGTCGATCTTGCAACAAATCAAAGAACTCTTCATAGCGCGTGAGCGCAAAGACGTTCCGTTTTAGGTCTGGATTATCCACAGCAGTAGTATCAGAGACGGAGTGTGTATCAGGTAAAATCGAAGGCGAAACAGGATTGCTCATTGATCACATTTTTTTAAAGTCAGACAGATAGCGGCTTCTAAACGCCATGGATTTTAGGTTTTTTAGGGGGTTTGATATTGATTTCGGGTTAGCAGAGATGGGGAGATAGTCGTCCAAGCCGTCGGCAATTTCCGCTGTGAGGATAACGGAGCGTTTCCGTGCATCCTCCAACCGCTTGCAAATCTCCATCCCCGGCAGTTTCATCAGATTTTCACAGGTCTCATCGGGGTGTTCCTGAAAAAAGAAAAACATCGGCAGGGTGATGTTGTCGTTGCGCATATCACTGAAAGCATCTTCTGCATCTTTGGCTACGGTGGTATGTCCGAACTCGGCGGGCATGAAGTCATTGTTGTCGTTCACGAACTGGCACATCATGCCGTAGTGTCCGGCAAACCTCCTCAACCGCTCCCGCTCTACTCCTCGGTAGCCCAGCAAGTCCATCACTAACTCCGCCCCCAGCACAAACATCGCGGCTCCTGTCAAATAGACCCTTCGGAGGTAGAAGCGCACGAACTGCTCTTTTGACGCATCCACTCCGGCGGCTTTGATTTGTTTCCAGAACTCGGTGATGAGGTCATGGTCAAGAAAAGCCTCGGTCTCATCACTCATCACTGGCAGTTCGGGCAACCCTTCCCGGAAGTTTTGCAGGTTGCTCCACTTCTGCTCCGCAAACTGCCCCATGTCCACAAACTGAAACATCTTCCGCAGGCCCTCGCACAAAACCTCTCTACGCGACCAGTCGGTGGGGAACACCGACTTCGCTGCGTAATCGTACAGAAAATCCTTTAGGTAATGTCCAGCCAGCAGATTGAGGCGAATTTTGTTCAGGTCGGGCTGACCTTCCTTCAACACCCCGCCCTTGCCGTCCAGGATTTGGTTTTCGTAGTATTGAACACAGATGACCCCTTCGAGGACAAGGGGCAACTGAGTATGAAAGAGTTTGTCGTCAAACGACTGGATTTCAATGCCTTCCAACTTCGCCTGCTCCACAACGTACTCATAAACCATCTTGATGAAAGGCCCACGAATGCTCAGTTTTTGGGACTGCTTTTCGAGCAGGTCAAAAACGGTTTTGGAAAAAAGAGAGTGCAGATTCAATGCCGCACACGCTCTTTCGAGTTCTGCTTGCAGGTTTTTCCGGGTCCCCTCCATGATGCTTCGGCGCTTTTTATTCATAGGGCAGACGGTTTGCGGTCAGCAAGTTACTGACACTAAACTTATCTGCCAAAAAGAGCGTAGTATGGTATCATAGGTTTTTTTTCCACAGTCACCTCCACTCCGTCTCCACCTCTGCTACCCGCCCGTTTTCGACCTCCCAAATGCGGTCAGCGAGCATCGAAATCGCGGGCAAGTCGCCGCAGTCGCGCACCACGAAGGCGGGTAGGATGCCGCTGGCGGCATGGCGCTGGCGCAGGAAGCGCAGCAGGTCAAGGATGAAGGAATCCGTGTCGTCTTCAGCCCAAGGGGAATCGAACACCAGCACCTCTTCGCGCTGAAACAGCACAACGTACAAGGCTTGCAGCCGGAGGCGTTCGGCGAGGGTGAGCGAGGCAAGCGGTTGGTGGGCGACATCAAGAAGACCGGAGGTTTCCATAATCTCCGAAGCGAAAAAGCCTTGCACACCTGACATCCACTCATCCACTTTTTGGTACACCATTTTGGTGGAATTGGATTCCGAGCCGAGGCAGGGCGATTGGCAATCAATCCGTGCATTGCTCAGCGCGGGTTGATGCTCGAAGGAGAAGTAGCAAAAGGGGATCGCGCCCTCTTCGGCATCTACGTTCAGCACTTGCACCAGTTGGCCGGGCGATACGATAATCTCGGTCGGCTTGGCTGGGCGCACGGTGGGAATATGTTGTTCATCAATGGTCATAATCTCCTTTGGTAGGATGATTGAGGTTTGTTCTGGCGGCACTGTCATGAGCGGGAAAGGGGGATAAGAGTAAAGATTAATCTTGTGATGGCAAGCATGGGCGATTTCCGTTCCAAGTCGTTTGGCGGCTTTAAATGCCTGTTTGTCAATTGCTTGAAAAACAGCACAAAATTGACAGCCGAGTTTTTTAAATCGTTGCCCGATTTTTTATCGGAAAAATCAGATAAAAAATCGGGTAACAATTTTTCTGCCCCTTCGCTCAGTGCAAGAAAGCGAGGTACAGCACCACGCCCAGCACCACGACGATGAGCGTAACCCAAGCGGCTTCGCGGTCGCGGCGGCGCTCGCGGTAGTCCTCGTAGCGGCGCTCCCAGTCGCGCTCTTGGCGGCGCCAATCCCAGGGGCTGCTCAGGCGCGCCAGTTCGTGGTTTTCGTGGAAGTCGCCGAAGCGGCTGCGCTCGTCGAAGCTGGACTGGTCAAAAATTTGGTAGAAGAGGTAGGCAGCGGCGAGAATGACAATTGCGGCTAACAACATGGAAGGTAGAATTTAGCGATGAAGAAATCGGTTGAGTTTCGTTGCGCAGTGCGGCTGTGTTCGTTTGCTGCCTTGCGCTTTCCTTCACTTTGCTATTTCTGTTCCAATGTGTGCCAACAGGTTCAACATGCTGAAAATGAGTTTTTTAGAAAAAGGGCAAAAACCCGGCACCCGATTTCTTTTCAAAACAATCCGACTTTTTATCGGGGCGGCGGCCTAATAAAATCGGCTTATCGTTCCGAACGCCTTTTAGGTATTATCTAATGAGCCGTCCGTCTTTGCCGTTCATAGTTCGTTGTGTGTGACTCTGGTCATAATCTCAGAACTTATGCGGTTTTGGCTGTGAGCAAAAAGCAATAGGAGGTTCGATTTCAAGTCGAACCTCCTATTTAATGAGCATTACTGTGCTTAATAAGCAGCCGCGTCATTGTGGAACTGGCAATACAGATCAACATTCAACACCTTATTTGATGACTTTGATTTTCATCTTCACATCCGTCTTGGGGCGGTCGCTGGGGTTTTTTTCCACGGCGGCGATTTTGTCAATCACGTCCAAGCCTTTGATGACGCGCCCAAATACCGTGTATTCGCGGT
>JBJXFT010000444.1:0-4152 GCA_046155725.1 Saprospiraceae bacterium | reverse complement strand
CCAAGTCCCGCTTGTGCCAGTTGTGCAGGGTCGTCTCGTTCCGCTCGCACCACTTGGACTGCTGCTTGAAATTGTTCCGCCGAGGCAAGGTCAGCAGCAGCGGAAACAGGCTTTGTAAAATTCGACGGCGGACCGCCCCATTCTCAATCAAGTCCCCTATCATTGCACTCAGTCCCGATTCGTCGGGATCGTGTTCCTCTGTCATGGCGTGTATGTGTTAGGTGGTCAGATACCCAAACATACGCGCCTTTTTTCATCCCATTGGAAAGGCACAAAATTCTTCACGAACCATTGTCATGGGTGGCGGGTGTAGCGAATTGGGAAGCAAAAGTAATTCAACGAAACGAAACCCGCCCTACCGCTTGAAGCCATGGGACGGGCAACGGCACAATTCCCCTATTCCGCATTCCCCTTATTCCGCATTCCCCAGCGCCTTGTCCAAGTCCTCCATCAAATCGTCCGCATCTTCGATGCCGATGCTGAGCCGGATGAGCGAATCTGTGAGGCCCACTTTCAGCCGCTCTTCGCGCGGGATGCTGGCGTGGGTCATGCTGGCTGGGTGGCCGATGAGCGATTCCACGCCGCCCAGCGACTCGGCCAAAGTGAACAACTCGGTGCTGCTCATCACTTTGGTGGCATTCTCCAAGGAGTTGTTTTTCAAATCAAAAGACACCATCGCGCCAAACATCCGCATTTGCCGCTTGGCGATTTCGTGGCCGGGGTGGGCAGCAAATCCGGGCCAATACACCTTCCCCACTTTCGGGTGCGCGGCGAGGTATTGGGCAATGACGGCGGCATTTTCGCAAGCCCGCTGGACGCGCAGGTGGAGGGTTTTGATGCCGCGCAAAATGAGGAAACAATCCTGTGGGCCGGGCACTGCGCCGCAAGCATTTTGGAGGAAATGCAGGCGCTGGGCCAGTTCTGCGTCTTTCACCACGAGGCAGCCGTGCACCACATCAGAGTGGCCGCCGATGTACTTGGTGGCGGAGTGCAGCACGATGTCCGCGCCGAGGTCGAGCGGGTTTTGGAGGTAGGGAGAAGCGAAGGTATTGTCCACACAAGTCATGATTCCGCGCTTGCGCGCAATGGCGCACACGGCCTCAATGTCCACGATGTTGAGCATCGGGTTGGTGGGCGTTTCTATCCAAATCAGTTTGGTGTCGGGGCTGATTTCGCGCTCCACGTTGGAGGCCGTGTACATATCCACGAACCGGCTTTTCAAGCCCCATTGCCCCCACACGCGCACCATCTGGCGGTAAGAACCGCCGTACAAATCATTGACAGCCAATACCTCGTCGCCAGCCGAGAGGAGTTTTATCACGGTATCCTGCGCGGCCAATCCGGACGCGAAGCAAATGGCCTCTGTGCCGTTTTCGAGCGAAGCGAGGTTTTTTTCCAGCACCGAGCGGGTGGGGTTTTGGGTGCGGGCGTATTCGTAGCCTTTGTGCTCGCCGGGCGAGGTTTGGGCGTAGGTGGATGTCTGGAAAATGGGGGTCATCACAGCCCCGGTGCTGGGGTCTGGCTCAATGCCGGCATGGATGGCGCGGGTGGCGAACTTCATAAGTTGTGCGGATTTGTGGACAAGGTGGATTTGTGTATTTGAAAAGGACAGCAAAGGTAGGCAGCCATGCCCACTTCGCCACCCGACGATTGAGGCGCACGGGTTTGCCCTGATAGGCCAAATCCGTCCGTTCAACCCCATTATCGAAAGGAAGGGCGAAAAGCGAATCGTTCGTTTTCTGCCTTTCTATTTTTGTGGCAAAATTCAAACCAACAGCAATAGCATGAAAAATCTGTTTTCTTTACCCGCCGTAGCTTTAGCGAAGGCGGGGTTCATCGCCATAGTCTTGGCGACAACGTGTTTCACCGCCTGCAAGCAGGACAAAACCGCAGCCCTGCTCCGCGACCCCAAGCAGTACACCATCGAACAATTTTACAAA
The DNA here is from genome assembly GCA_046155725.1 of Saprospiraceae bacterium. Classification (GTDB taxonomy): domain Bacteria; phylum Bacteroidota; class Bacteroidia; order Chitinophagales; family Saprospiraceae; genus M3007. The sequence continues at coordinate 2,212 of JBJXFT010000444.1, read as the reverse complement.
ACCAAGGCCACCGGCTCTGGCGTGTTCTCGCCCGACGAGCAGAAACTCCTTGTGCACACCAACGAGACGGGCATTTTCAACCTCTACGAAATCAGCATCGCCGACGGCTCAAAAAAAGCCCTCACCAACTCCAGCACCGAATCTTACTTTGCCATTGACTATGTGCCAGGCTCGGGCGAGGTGCTTTATGCCGCCGACAAAGGCGGCAACGAAATCAGCCACATCTACCTGCTCAAACCCGACGGCAGCAGCCAAGACCTCACGCCGGGAGAGAAGGAAGTGACGGGATTCTCGGATTGGGCGAAGGACAAAAAATCCTTTTTCTACACTTCCAACAAGCGCGACGAACAGTTCTTCGACCTCTACCAGATGGAAGTCGGGAAATGGACACCCACGCTTGTGTACGAGAACAAGGACGGCTATGGAACGGACGCGATTTCGCGCTACGGCGACTGGGTGGCCTTGAGCAAATCCGTCACCACCAGCGAGAACCAGTTGTTCTTGTACGATTTGAAGACCAAGAAGTTGACCGAAATTTCTGACCCGGCTGCACCGGGGAGTTACGGCACTTCAGGCTTCAGCGCCGATGGCAAAACCTTCTTTTACACCTCTGATGTGGGGAAAGAATTTGCCTATCTCATCCAGTACGACCTCGCTACGGGCGCGCGCAAAACCGCCTACGAAACCAATTGGGACGTGATGTACGCCTACCAATCCGAGAACGGCAAATACCAAGTCATCGGCATCAACGAGGATGGCAAGAACAAACTCATCGTCCGCGACGCGGCGGGCAAAGACGTGGCGTTCCCGGCCATCCCCGACGGCGATGTGGCGGCGGTCAACATTTCCCCCAGCGAGAAAATGATGCGCCTTTCGGTGGGCACTTCCAAATCGCCCAACGACCTGTACGCCTACCATTTCGAGACAAAAGAACTCAAGCGGCTCACCAACAACGCCTCGCCCGAAATCAGCCCCGACGACCTCGCCACGGCTACCGTGGTGCGCTACAAATCCTTCGACGGGCTGGAAATCCCGGCCATTTATTACAAGCCGCTGAATGCCTCGGCCAAGAACAAGGTGCCCGCGCTCGTGTGGGTGCATGGCGGCCCCGGCGGCCAATCGCGCGTGGGCTACAGCTCGTTCATTCAGTACCTCGTCAACCACGGCTACGCCGTCCTGATGGTCAACAACCGGGGCAGCAGCGGCTACGGGAAATCGTTCTTCAAAATGGACGACCAAAACCACGGCGAGAAGGATTTGCAGGATTGCATCTACGGCAAGAAGCACCTCCAATCGTTGGACTACATTGACAAAGACCGCATCGGCATCATCGGCGGCTCTTACGGCGGCTACATGACCATGGCCGCCATGACTTTCGCGCCCGACGAGTTCAAGACTGGGGTCAATATTTTTGGCGTGACCAATTGGCTGCGCACGCTCAACGCCATCCCGCCGTATTGGGAGTCGTTCCGCAAAGCGCTTTACGCCGAGCTGGGCGACCCGACCACGGCGGATTCTGTGCGCCTGCACCGGATTTCCCCTTTGTTCCATGCGCAAAATGTCAAAAACCCCATCATGGTGCTGCAAGGGGCCAACGACCCGCGCGTGCTGCAAGTCGAGAGCGACGAAATCGTGGCGGCAGTCAAGAAGAACAACGTCCCGGTGGAATACGTCATCTTCCCCGACGAGGGGCACGGTTTCGTGAAAAAGGAAAACGAGATGAAAGGGTACAGCGGGGTTTTGACCTTTCTGGACAAGTACCTGAAAGCCCCTGCGGAAGTGAAGCAGTAAGGAGCCTTAAATCCACGCTGAAAATCAACCACCAGCCATGAACAATCCCCCCGAGCTCAGCCCCTACCAACGGTTTATAGAAAACCTGATGCACCTGTTCATCCTCTTGGTGCTGGCGGGCATTTGTCTGAAAGTGCTGTTTTTTTAAAAGACCGTTGACCGTTGACCGTTGACTATTGACCGTTGACCGTTGACCGTTGACTATTGGCCTTTGACTGTCGCCATTCTTTGCCTGGTTGTTTTTCGTCAACGGTCAATAGTCAACGGTCAACGGTCAACGGTCAACGGTCAACGGTCAACGGTCAACGGTCAACGGTCAACGGTCAACGGTCAACGGTCAACGGTCAACGGTCAACGGTCTTTTAAAAAAACAGCACTTTCAGACAAATGCCCGCCAGCACCAAGAGGATGAACAGGTGCA
>JBJXFT010000442.1:0-3696 GCA_046155725.1 Saprospiraceae bacterium | reverse complement strand
CATCGGTGAGTTCTTTGCGTATTTCAATGCTTTTCAGGCGTTGATTTATCCAGTTTTCGGAATAGCCCAATTGCAAGTATTGTTCTAAGGCTCGGTCTATGGTGAGCTCGGGGTCCTGCATTTCGTCCAGTCTTTCGGCAGCCACCTGAGCCAGCCAAAGTTTGAATGGCTCGGCTTTCGGTGATGGAATGGACTGGATCAAACGAAAAAGTTGTTCGGTATCGGCTACATCCGTAAGGTAAAACTTGCCGTCAGCGGATGGCATTTTCAGTTGGTTACATTTTGTAACCAACTGACTTCCCTCTTTCTTTAGCCTGTTCTTTAAAACCTTCCAATAATTATTAGGGCTTGGGCTATCCGTTAATATGCCAACCACATCCACAATGGATAAATACCATTTCTCCTGGTCTGCATCCCAAAGCGTTCTCACCTTTCTTGCTTCAAAAATCTTTATTTCATTTTTCTTTTCCATGGTTGTAACTTCTTTAAGATGGTTATCATTTTCAGATAAGTGACAGCAGGACATCCTGCCCTCAGCGCCCCAGTTGCTCCTCCAAAGAGGCCAGGCTTTTCTTCGCCATCGCCACATGCGGATGCGCCGCCGGAAGGGATTTTTCCCAAATAGCCACCGCTCGGCGCATATAGCCTACGGACTGACCCAAATCCCCCAAAGCTTGGTAAGTCCAAGCAAGGTTGTTATACGAGGTAGCCAAATCGGGATGCTCCGGGGGCAAGACTTTTTCCCGGATGGACAGGGCTTTCAAACTGTATTCCAAATCTTTTTGATGCTCGCCCAATGCCCCGTAGGTCGCAGCGAGGTTGTTGTACGACAGTGCCAAATCGGGATGCTCTGGGGGCAAGACTTTTTCCCGAATGGCCAAGGCTTTTTGATTGTACTCCAAACTTTTTTGATGCCCGCCCAATGCCCCGTAGGTCGCCGCGAGGTTGTTGTACGACTGTGCCAAATCGGGATGCTCCGGGGGCAAGGATTTTTCCCGGATGGACAAGGCTTTTTGATGGAACTCCAAACTTTTTTGATGCTCGCCCAAATCCCCGTAGGTCCCCGCGAGGCTGTTGTAAGACTGCGCCAAATCGGGATGCTCCGGGGGCAGGACTTTTTCACAGATGGACAAGTCTTTTTGATTGTACTCCAAGGCTTTTTGATGCTCGCCCAAAGCACCGTAGGTCAACGCGAGGTTGTTGTACGACGATGCCAAATCGGGATGCTCCGAAGACAAGACTTTTTCCCAGATGGCTACCGCTTTTTGGCTGTAATCCAAGGCCTTGTAAACCTCGCCTGAACTACTGAACAGCTTATCCAACCAACTCGCCAACAATGCCAGCTTCTCATCCTCCTCCACAAAATCCCCTTCTTCCTTCCAAACCCCTTTGAGCACCGCCTCCGCCAATGGCCCAAAAGGAGCGCGTTTGATTTGGGGTTCGTTGCTTTGCTTGTCTGGCACCAGCAAGCGGGTCACGTTTTTTATCAGCACTCCGCAGTTCTGCGAGTCGGGCTGGAGTTGGGCTTTGGCGGTTTCGGCTATGACGGGGTGGCATCGGTAGCCGCCGTTTTTTTCTACGAGCCAGTGCAGGCGAGCGAGACGGCGCAGGCATTTTTTGAAATCCTTTTCGCTGTCTTTTTTGCCCAAGAGTTCGCAAAAGAAATCCTCGCTCGCCAGCGCGGAATCAAGTGGCACATTGGAAGTGGGCAGGATGCAGCAGTTGCGGAGGATTTCCGTTTCCTCCTCGTTGAGTTCCAGCAGGAACAGGTCGCGCAAGTGCGCCGCGATGTCGCGGCTTTGGTGGTAGCGCGGCACACTCACGTCGTAATCATCGAGTTGCATCAGTCCTTTTTGGCGCAGCAAGGCGAGTAAACCGGGCGGGTCGAGGTGTTTTTCGCGGGCATAGGCGGCCAGCACTTCTATCGTCAGCGTGTGGTAGCCGATGTCGCCGAGCAGGCTGTCTAAGGCTTCCGAGCGGGCGGGGGCCTCGTACACGCGCTCGAAGAGTTCGGCGGCTTGGTCGGGCGGCAGGGCATCCAGTTCAAACTTCGCCATGTTCTGGATGGCCTCGCGGCTGGTGAGCAGGATGCGCCAGTGCGTGAGTGCGCTGAGTTCGGGCAAAAAAGCCGCCGCCGTTTCCGGGGCATTGTCAATGACCAAGAGGTGCGGCCCCGCGCCGAGTTTTGTCAGGGCGGCCACGACTTCCTCGAAGCGTTCGCGGGGGTGTAGCGCAGCGAATTGGAGGTTCAGGCTGGTTCGGAGCGCCGTGTTGTCCAAAAACGCGCCGAGGAAAGTTCCGAAATTCATCTCACGCTGCGCCGCCTCCGCCGTGTAAAAAGCCGCACAACTGAGCCATGCGGCATAGCCATATTCTGCGCGGTGCTGCTGCCAATACATCTGGGCGAAGGTGGTTTTGCCAAGCCCGCCCACGCCCGTCACCACGAGCGGGCGGGGGCTCTGGCAGAGTTGCGCATGGAGTTGCTTGATTTCCTCGCCCCGTCCGATGGCGTTGTGGACGAGGTGGGCGGTGCTGAGGGTTAGGTCGCGTTGTTGTGGTGTGTTCATGTGCGGGTGGGGTGGGAGGCTCAAAAGTAATCTTTCTCCGCAGTTGGAAAACTTTCCGAAAGTTTGAAACTTTCGGAAAGTTGGGTTCCTACCTTTGCCCGCCTTTTCAGAAAACCTTGCCGAACGATGTTTTGTTTGAGGGTTTTCAAAATTGGTTTTCCCATACAAAACCCTATCAAAACCGCTCACTCTCTCACTCTCTCACGTCTCTCACGTCTCTCACCCTCTCACACAATGCCTGCATACAAAGTAAAAGACATCGCCCTGGCCGAATGGGGCCGCAAAGAAATAGAACTCGCCGAGGCTGAAATGCCGGGCCTCATGGCCTTGCGCGAAGAATTTGGCGCGAGCAAACCGCTCCGCAGCGCGCGCATCGCAGGGTGCCTGCACATGACCATCCAGACTGCGGTGCTCATCGAAACGCTGGTGGAACTGGGTGCCGAAGTCTCTTGGTCGTCGTGCAACATCTTCTCCACACAAGACCACGCCGCCGCCGCCATCGCCGCTGCGGGCATCCCCGTGTTCGCGTGGAAGGGTATGAACGCCGAGGAGTTTGACTGGTGCATTGAGCAGACGCTGTTCGCGTTCAAAGACGGCCAGCCGCTCAACATGATCCTCGACGACGGGGGCGACCTCACCAACATGGTGCTCGACCAATTCCCCGAACTGGTGCAAAACATCCGGGGCATCTCGGAAGAGACCACCACGGGTGTTCACCGCCTCTACGAGCGCGTGGCAAAAGGCGCTTTGCCGCTGCCGTGCATCAACATCAACGACTCGGTGACGAAGTCGAAATTCGACAACAAATATGGCTGCAAAGAGAGTCTTGTGGACGCTATCCGCCGCGCTACCGACATCATGATGGCCGGAAAAGTGGCCGTGGTGGCGGGCTACGGCGATGTGGGCAAAGGCTCGGCAGCATCGCTTCGGGGTGCTGGTGCGCGGGTGATCGTGACGGAAATTGACCCGATCTGTGCCCTGCAAGCGGCCATGGACGGCTTCGAGGTGAAGCGCATGGAAAACGCCATCCCACGTGCCAACATCGTGGTGACTGCCACGGGCAACTGCGACATCGTGATGGAAAAACATTTCCGCCTGATGAACGACAAGACCATCGTGTGCAACATCG
>JBJXFT010000314.1:0-11422 GCA_046155725.1 Saprospiraceae bacterium | reverse complement strand
CGAACCCTGCGACGACGCAGGTGGAGATTTGGGTGGGCGGCACCGGTTCGGAGCGGCTCGGCATTGAAGAAGAGGGTGAAGCTGCCGGAAGGGACTTGAGCGTGTTCGACGCGCAAGGCCGCATGGTTTGGCAGCGCACTTTGGAGATTGGGGAGGAGATGGTGCTGTTCGATTTTTCAGCGAAGAACTTGACCGACGGGCTGTACTTCGTGATGCTGCGCTCAGAAGGGGCGGTGATTACGAAGCGGCTGGTGGTTGCAAAATAAAGGATGAAGAGGCTGTTTCACAAGTAATTTTTTTTCGACAGGATTTACAAGATTTACAGGATTTACGCTCCTTTTTTAGTGAATAATCCTGTAAATCTTGTCAATCCTGTCAGAACTTAGACTTGCGAGACAGCCTCGTGCATCTGCGACTGGATCATCTCTTTGAGGGCTGCTTCTTCGCCCAGATGGTCCTGATCCTTGAAAAAACGCATCCGAACCTCGAAGTCTCCTAACAGTTCGGTCGTCAGTTTGACCTGGTTCTTCTTTTTGCTGGTGTTGCCCACTTTCATCCCTTCCAGCAGATGGCTGAACACAGCGATCATCGTCGAGTCGTATCGCTTGATGTTGTTCGCATTGACTTGTCGGGACAGGTCTTGCAACATCAAATCCCCCAAAAGGCACAGCAAATTGTCCGCTGTTGCCCACTTCGACGCTATGATTTTCGTCTTTTTCATCCCCAAGGTGGGCAATTTCGCCGAACCCAACTTTTTCAATGACGCAGGTGGTCAACCCCTGAAAGGGTTGAATATCTACCTTTTTTACCCCTGATTCAACCCTTTCAGGGTCATTCAAGCCGCTGACTACTGCCCGCAAAAACTTTCGACAGAGGAGTGGGGGGGGCCAGCCCATACTGTCTTTACGGACGAGGAAATGGGCGATATCCACCAGTTGCAGCGAAAAGCCTTTCTTTGGGGCAACCAAAACTTGCTTTTCCCGCTCAACGGCGGTATGCCCAACGCAAAGTGCCTGCCTGCCCTCCGGGAGGCGGGTCGGCAGACAGGGTTTTGAAAAAGGCTGCGAACAATAGACTGAAAGCGAAGTTCCTAAACCAGCTAAACTTTCTAAACCACTCTAATCTGACCATATCACAAACAAATATCCGCTCATGAAAAATACTACCTGTTTACCCGCCGCAGCTTTTTCACCCGCCAAAGTTTTGACAACGGCGGGAGCGAAGGCGGGTTTGACCCTCCTCCTCATTTGTCATGCCGTAGGCGCATTTTCCCAAACGGCTGCGCCAGAACGCCGCCTTGGCGAAATCCTCATACAACTCGAACCGGGCGCAACCCTTCAGACCGCACTTTCAGAACTGAACCGCAACAAGGACGCGGCTTTTTCCTTGAAAAAAAACGTGGCAAAAGATTGGGGCATGTTCTTGCTCCAGTTTGATGAAAGCCAAGAAAACAGCGAGCAATTGCTCGCCATCGCCCGCCGCGCGCCGAGCGTCCATTCCGCCCAATGGAATCACAAAGTGCAAGAGCGCTCGCTCGAACCGAACGACACCGAATGGTGGCGGCAAGGTGGCATGACCCTCATCAATGCCCCCGAAGTGTGGGAAACCTCCACGGGCGGCCTCACGCTCAACGGAGACACCATCGTGGTGGCAGTGCTCGAAAAAGGCGCGCTGCTCACCCACCCCGACCTTGCGCCCAACCGCTATTGGAACTGGCACGAAACTCCCGACAATGGATTGGATGACGATGGCAACGGCTTCGTAGATGATTTTGGCGGCTGGAACCCCCAGACCCAAGCCGACGACACGGGCAACAACAATTTCCACGGCACGGCCGTACACGGCATCATTGGGGCAAAGGGAAACAACGAACAAGGGGTGACGGGGGTGAACTGGAACGTAAAACTCATGAATATCTCCGGCATGGATTTCGAGAGCGAGATCATCCAAGGCTACCAATATGCGGGCAATATGCGCCGAATCTACAACCAGACCAATGGCGCGAAAGGCGCGTTTGTGGTGGCCACCAATGCTTCCTTCGGCTTTGACGAGGAGAAGGCCATAGATCATCCCTTGTGGTGCGCAGTGTACGATTCTCTCGGAAAGCTGGGCGTCTTGAGCGTGGGCGCTACCGCCAATGACCCTGTGGATGTGGAGGTAGTGGGAGATATGCCCACTACCTGTCCCAGCGAATACCTCATCTCGGTCACCAACATCACCAAGTCGGGCGCCATAGACCCGGACGCAGGCTATGGCAATATTTCCATTGACTTGGGCGCGCCAGGCACCGACACCTATTCTACCTTTAACAGTGGCGGGCAAGGCAATGACATACCGAGCTATAGTACCATCAATGGGTGTTCGGCAGCTGCGCCACACGTCACAGGCGGCATCGCTTTGCTGTACAGTTTGGGTTGCGAGCCGTTCACAAGCGATGCAATTACTGACCCAGCCACTTGTGCCCGCCGTGTTCGGGACGTGATCTTGAACAATACCGAACCCAATACCACGCTGGCGGGCATCACCACCACCGGCGGGCATCTCGACCTTGGGAATGCGCTCGCAGGGGTGCGCGAGATTTGCGATGGCGCGGTGGTAGGCCCGCTCGAACTGGTTGAAGTGCGCTTGGCCCAAGGCGGAAGCAGCCTGCGCGTCTATTACCAAACGCCCAATTTTCAGCCCTACACGTTTCGGGTGTTCAATATGCTCGGCCAGCAACTCTACGAGAAACAGTTCACCCCTTTGCAATTTTCCGAAAGCTACACGGACTTTGACTTTGACATGACCTACCAACCGCGTGGCGTATATGTCGTATCCATCGGGCGAGGCGATGTGATCAAATCGAGGAAATTTCCAAAAATTTAAAAAGTGGTTTGGATTTTCAGGTGCGCGGGATTTACCTTTGCCGCCCGAAAACCCACAGGATTGGCTCCGTAGCTTAATGGATAGAGTCCCTGACTACGGATCAGGAGGTTAGAGGTTCGAGTCCTCTCGGAGTCACCAACTACTGTTAAGTGTTTGAGTGTGCGAGATTTAGTCTTGCGCACTCATTTTTTGAAGGCAGTATCACCCAATTAGAACACTTAAATTTTTCGAATCAATGTCAAGAATTTGCGACCTGACGGGCAAGAAGCCAGTTTCGGGCAACTACGTCTCCCACTCCAACCACAAGACGCGCCGCCGCTTCTACCCAAACCTCCAGACCAAAAAGTTTTTCATCCCGGAAACAAACGAATGGGTGACGCTCAAGGTCAGTACCACCGCTATCCGCACCATCTCCAAACTGGGCATTTACCAGTACATCAAAAAATTGGAGAAAAAAGGCGACATCACGTATTACCCCACCATGCCGGAAGGCTGTTAAACCCCATTTCAACATTTTCTCTTTTCTCGACTTTCGTCGGGACTGAAAAATAAAAAAATCGCACCATGGCAAAGAAAAGCAAAGGCAACCGCATCCAAGTCATTTTGGAATGCACGGAGCACAAGAACAGCGGCTTGCCCGGCACGTCGCGCCACATCACCCAGAAAAACCGCAAGAACACACCCGACCGCATGGAGTTGAAAAAATACAACCCCATCATGCGCAAATACACCGTACACCGCGAAATCAAGTAAAGGTTGATAAAGGTTTATGAAGTTGATAAAGGTTGATTTTTGACACTTTTTCCTATCAACCCTCATAAACCCCTATCAACTTTCATCAACCAAACATTCATAGGGTTATGGCAAAGAAAGTTTCTAAAAACGCCCGCGTAGCACAACGTGCCGCCAACGTAGGCACCGGCAAAGACCATGTGAAAGTGGTGAAAGCCGTGAAGGACCCGGTGACGGGAAAATATTCCTACAAACAGATGATCGTTCACAAAGACAAGGTGAAAGATTTCTTTGCTGACGCGAAGTAAACCATACTTCCTGTCCAGCATGGGAGCATACCTAACGGGGCTTGGCGCAACATTGCGTCAAGCCCCGTTTGCCTTTTTGGAAAGGCCGCACAGATGACAATTTCTGGGGATTAGTACGAACTTCCTATTCTATGGCCCATACCGCCCGCCCTACCTTTGTTGCATAATCAACAACCGTCCTCAATACACGCCCCTTTTTTTTCAATGACTACTTTGCGTTTGATAATTTTTGAGGACAATAGCGATTTTCGGGAAAGCCTGTTGCACCTGTTTCGTTTTACACCCGATGTAGAAGTGATGGCGGCATACCCCGATTGCTCCAATGTGCGACGAGTTGTTTCTGAGTTGAAGCCGGAAGTTGTGCTGATGGACATTGATATGCCGGGAATGAACGGAATCGAAGCTACCGCCGTAGTCAAAGAAGTATCGCCCAATACCCAAGTGGTGATGCTGACCGTGAGCGAAGAAGAAGACCGGATTTTCCAAGCCCTCCGAAATGGCGCAACGGGCTACCTTCTGAAAAAATCGGGCCCCGACGAATTGGTGGACAGTGTGCGCTTGGTGCATAAAGGCGGCTCTCCGATGAGCCCCGCCATCGCCCGAAAAGTTTTGCAGTTCTTTCACTTGAACAACATATCAGCCCCAAGTACGGCTGCTGCACCTTTTGCCAACAGGACCATAGAAAGCGATGATGATGGCCTTTCCACCGGACTAACGCCTCGAGAGCAAGAAATTCTCGAGGCGTTGGTGGACGGGTTGTCCTACAAAATGATTGCAGCCAAGCACTTTATCAGCACAGACACGGTAAAAAACCACATACAAGGCATCTACCGCAAGTTGCACGTCAATTCAAAAGGAGAAGCCATTAGTTACGCTTTGAGGAGAGGGATCGCGGGCAACAGGTGATGCGCAAGAAACAAGGACAATTCTGAATAACAGGCACTTGCCAATCAAATCAATGGACGGACACTATAAAAAACAGGCAAGCGCAAACACTTTGAAATATTTCGTGCCCAAATTGATCGCGTGCTTTGAGGAAGCAGGACAAATCAGGGCAAACACTATGACTCACGGCGAGCAGCCGCACCGGAACGGCGTTTGAGGCGAGCCACAAAAGATGCCCCAAGAACCTCCCTTTACCGATCAAAACCAATGCTCAAGCCCGTTCCGTTTTTGCAGCCCCGATTGGCACATCGCCAATCGGGGCTGCTGCTTTTTTTGCGTGAGCCGTTGAGCAGCCCTTCCGATCTGTCTGCCAGAAAAACATCTCGCACTCCCCAACCCTCCATTGTATCTTCGCCCCCGCCGCCAGGTCTCGCCACGCTTCTGGCCTGGGCGTTTTTCGATTGCCTAACCAACATTTTCAAAACGAAATTTTATGCAAGAATTCGGACACAAAAGCCCCACAGCCAACCTTGAAGAACTGGGTCTGAAAAACTTGAAAACCGCTTACTGGAACCTCTCGCCCGAAGAACTGGTGGAACATTCCATTTCGAAGGGCATGGGCCAATTGGCCGATTCGGGAGCGCTGGTCATCTACACAGGCGAGTTCACGGGTCGTTCGCCCGACGACCGTTTTATAGTAAAAGACAGCATGACGGCCTCGAAAGTGCATTGGGGGAAAGTCAACCTCCCGTTCGAATCGAAAAAATTTGACGCGCTGTGGCGCAAAGCCTGTAGTTACCTGCGCAAAAAAGACGTGTATGTGCGCGACGTGGAAGCCAACGCCAGCGCAAACCCCGACTACCGCCTCCGGGCGCGGGTGCTGACGGAGTACCCCTGGAGCAACCAGTTCGCCAGCAATATGTTCCTCCGCCCCGACCGCTCCGAAATTGACAACTTTGACCCGCGATGGACGGTGCTCTGCGTCCCCGGCTTCAAGGCCGACCCTGCGGTGGACGGCACGCGCAAGCACAACTTCGCCATCGTCAACGTGAAAAAACGCCGCCTCCTCATCGGCGGAACGGGCTACACAGGCGAAATCAAAAAAGGCATTTTCTCCGTCATCAACTTTGTGCTGCCCACCCGCACCAAGGACGCGCTGCCCATGCACTGCTCCGCCAATGTGGGCCAAGGCGGAGACATCGCGCTCTTCTTCGGCCTCTCCGGCACGGGCAAAACCACGCTCAGCGCTGACCCGACCCGCCCACTCATCGGCGACGACGAGCACGCTTGGGCCACGGGCGAGGTCTTCAACTTTGAGGGCGGCTGCTACGCCAAAACGATAGACCTGACGGAAGAAAAAGAGCCGGACATCTTCCGCGCCATCCGCCATGGAGCCATTTTGGAGAACGTCAAATTCCATCCCGGCACGCGCACGGTGGACTACGCCGACCGCAGCATCACGGAGAACACGCGGGTTTCGTACCCCATCCACCACATCGAAAACGCGGTAAACCCCAGCCGAGCCGAGGGCGACCCGAAGAACATTTTCTTCCTCACTTGCGATGCTTACGGCATACTGCCGCCCATCTCGCGGCTTTCGCCCGAACAGGCCATGTACTATTTCATCAGCGGCTACACGGCCCGCGTGGCAGGTACAGAAGTAGGCGTGAAAGAACCCAAATCAACTTTTTCGGCTTGTTTTGGCGCACCGTTCCTGCCCTTGCACCCGGCCAGTTACGCCGATCTTTTGGGCAGAAAACTCCGCAAGAGTAAGGCAAAGGTTTGGCTCATCAACACGGGCTGGGTCGGTGGCGCCTACGGCACTGGAAGCCGCATCAAACTTTCTTACACCCGCGCCATGATCACGGCTGCGCTCAATGGCGGCCTGAACGATGTGGCGTTCGAGAAGCACCCGGTGTTCGGTATGGAAATCCCGACCACTTGCCCAGGCGTTCCGAGCGAAGTGCTGAACCCGCGCAACACTTGGGCCGACAAGGCGAACTACGACGCGAAAGCAAAATCGCTGGCGAAGGAGTTTGTCCAGAACTTTGAGAAATATGCCGACCAAGCCAGCGCGGAGATTTTGGCGGCTGGGCCGAAGGGGTAATCTTTTGAAATATGAAAATCATCCTCGGCATCTCTGGCTCCATCGCAGCGTACAAGGCTGCTTTTCTCACGCGCTTGCTGGTGAAGCAGGGCGCGGAAGTGCAGGTGCTGATGACCGAATCGGCCACGGCTTTTATCTCGCCACTCACGCTCTCTACGCTCTCCAAACGCCCCGTTTTCACGAGCGTCATTTCTGAATCGGAGTGGAACAACCACGTCGAACTCGGCCTCTGGGCCGATGCCCTGGTCATCGCCCCGGCCAGCGCGAACACGCTCGCCAAACTCGCCAACGGCTTGTGCGACAATATCCTGAGCGCGGTGTACCTCTCCGCCCGATGCCCGGTCTTTGTGGCGCCGGCCATGGACGTGGATATGTGGCACCACCCGGCCACACAAGCCAACATCCGCCGTTTGCAGGAACACGGGGTGCAGATTATCCCCGTTGGGCACGGCGAACTGGCGAGCGGGCTTGTGGGCGATGGGCGTATGGCAGAGCCGGAGGAGATTGTGGAATTCATCGCTCTTCACGGTCAACAGTCAAAAGTCAAAAGTCAAAAGTCAACGGTCAACGGTCAACAGGCAACAGTCAACGGTCAACAGTCAACAGCCCTTTCAGGCAAAAAAGCCCTCGTGACAGCCGGCCCCACCTTCGAGCCGCTCGACCCAGTGCGGTTTTTGGGCAATCATTCTTCCGGGAAAATGGGCATCGCCCTTGCGGAGGAACTGGCGCAGCAAGGCGCGGCGGTGACATTGGTGCTGGGGCCAACTGATTTGCAGCCTACCAAAGGCGCAATCAAGGTAGTATCCGTCATGTCGGCCAAGGAGATGTTCGACGCTTGCGCAGCTGTTTTTTCCGAAACGGACATTGCCGTTCTGGCGGCAGCGGTGGCTGATTACCGCCCGAAGGTTTTTTCGGAAACCAAAATAAAAAAGAAGGAAGGCGACTTCGCGCTCGAATTGGAAAAGACGGTAGACATCGCTGCCGCCTTGGGCAAAATCAAAAAGCAGCACCAGATTTTTGTGGGCTTTGCGCTCGAAACCAACGACGAGGAAGCCAACGCGCTCCTGAAATTGGAAAAGAAAAACTTTGATTTCATTGTGCTGAACTCGATGCGCGACGCGGGCGCGGGCTTCGGCCACGACACGAACAAGGTCAGCATTTTGCGGCGCGACGGCTCGCGCACGGATTTTCCCCTGAAAAGCAAGACCGAGGTGGCACGGGATATTGTGGCAGAAATTTGCAAAGCAGCCAACCCGAAAGGAAGTTGAAGCGTCAGCCCACCGCGAATTACGTTTCTCAAACCCTTAGGAACGAGTGGGAAATAAAGGAAGCAAAATGCCAACTCAAATTCTTTCGATTCAATGGGTTGAGTTGTTCATCGTTTATAGTTCATCGTTCCCTTAGTGTCTCTTCGTTCCTTAGTGTTTTCAAAAAAATACCGAACACGGAGTGTTCGCGCCCTCGCACCAAATTTTTTGACCATCAGTTTTTCCAAAATATGCTACAAAAACTTGCCCTCTTTTTCGCCCTCTCCATTTGCCTCTCAACGCTTTGCGCGCAAGGCGAGATCAATGCAAGCGTCCGTGTGAGCACGCCGCAGATTCAGCGCAACGACCGCAAGGTGTTCGACCAATTGGAGGTGACGATCAAGGATTTTTTGAACAACACGAAATGGACTTCCGACAATTTTGAGCCGGACGAGCGCATCAAGTGCAATTTCATCCTCACCATTTCCAAGGAGCTGGACGGCAACATGTTCGAGGCCGAACTGGCAGTGCAAGCCACGCGCCCGGTGTACGGGAGCGGTTACGAAACCCCCCTGATCTCGTACCTCGACAAGGACGTGACGTTCACTTACGAGCAAAACCAGCCCATTGAGTTTTCGCGCGACAACCCTGAAAACCAGAACCTCGCGGCACTCTTGGCTTTTTACACCTACGTCATTTTGGGGATGGACTACGATTCGTTTTCGCAGTTCGGCGGCGATGCGCATTTGCAGACCGCAGAAAAAATCGTGACCAATATCCAGAACTCCAGCAGCAACTCGGCATCTGGCTGGCGGCCTGCCGATGGCGGCAAAAACCGCAACCGCTACTGGATAATGGAAAACCTCCTCAACCCCCGCGTGAGGCCGTACCGGGGAGCCATGTACACTTATCACCGCAAAGGCTTGGATATGCTGACCACCAACCAAGACCAAGGGAAAGCCGCCGTCTTGCTCGCACTGGAAGAAGTGGACAGGGTGAGCGCGGCTTATTTCAACTCGATGATCATCCAGATATTTGCGTACGCCAAAAAGGACGAGCTGGTGGAAATGTGGAAAATAGCGCCGAAGCCCCAGAAAGACCGCGTCATCCAGATCATGACAAAAATAGACCCCGCCAACGGCCAGCGATACCGCGAAATCGGGAGTTGATTCTTGATTGCTAATTGCTGATTGTTAATTGCTGATTGTTAATTGCTGATTCTTGATTGTACGTTGCGATTGAAGATTGTCCAAACGGCTTCCGTAGTTTTGCCCCAAACTTCGGAAGCCGTTTGGCGTTTACTGCTCCAATCACGCTCAAGCCTCTCACGACCTCTCACTCTCTCTCACCACTTCTCACGTCTCTCACGTCTCTCACGTCTCTCACGTCTCTCACTCTTAATGGATACTCTATCAATCGTTTGCCAGTTCCTGCTCAGCCTTTCTATTTTAATTGTGCTGCACGAAATGGGGCACTTTGCGCCCGCCAAGTGGTTCAAGACCCGCGTCGAAAAATTCTACCTCTTCTTTGATGCCCCGCCGTTCAACTCGCTCGTCAGCCGCAAGCGCGGCGAAACCGAGTACGGCATCGGCTGGCTGCCGCTCGGCGGCTACGTCAAAATATCCGGGATGATAGACGAGAGCATGGACAAAGAGCAAATGGCTGGCCCGGCGCAGCCTTGGGAATTTCGCTCCAAACCCGCGTGGCAGCGCCTGATCATCATGCTCGGCGGGGTCACGGTCAATTTCTTGCTCGGCTTCTTTCTCTTTGCCATGGTGCTCTGGGGCTGGGGCAAAGAACACATCCCCACTTCCGAAGCACGCCAAAACGGCATGGCCTTCGATTCGCTCCTGCTCAAAAACGGCTTCCGACAGGGCGACCTGATTTTGAAAGTCGGTGACAAGCCTTTCGACCGCCTCGACGCCAACGACTTTAGGAAAACCGTGATGCTCAATGGCGTGCGCCAAGCCACCGTGGTACGCGGCGGGCAAACTCAGGTCGTCACATTCTCCGACGATTTTGCAAAGCAACTGCCCAAAATCCTGAAAAGCGAACTCCTTTTGGCACGTGTGCCGTTTGTGGTGGACACTGCGTTGGCTGGCAAACCTGCCGCCATTGCAGGCATCCAAAAAGGCGACCGCATCGTGTCGGTCAACGGCCAGCCGATGATGTTTTATGACGAGTTCAAATCCTTGGCTAACCAGTTCAAAAGCCAAACCGTCCCCTTCGGCATCATCAGCGCAAAAGGTGACACGCTCTCCAAAACGGTGACCATCAGCGAACATGGCACCATCGGAGTCGGCCCGAAGTATGGCGACTTCTTTAAAACAGATACGCAGACCTACACCCTCGCCCAAGCATTCCCCGCAGGCGTAGAAATGGGCTGGGGCTTCCTCACCGACCAAATGCAGGCTTTCGGCATGATGTTCCGGGGCAACCTTTCGGTGAAAGACAACCTCGGCAGCGTCATCAGCATCGGCAAATTGTTCGACCCCTCGTGGGACTGGCGTATCTTTTGGACCGTCACGGCTTCGCTCAGCATCATCCTCGCGTTCATGAACCTGCTGCCCATCCCTGCGCTCGATGGCGGCTATGTTTTGTTCCTCATTTGGGAAGTCATCACCGGCCGCAAAGTCAGCGACAAATTCATGGAACGCGCCGTCACCGTCGGGTTCTTCCTGCTCATCGGCCTGATGGTTTTTGCCCTCGGCTTGGATGTTTGGAGGCTGTTTTGATCATGAACTATTTTGAATTTTACGGCATTCCCGTTGCGCTCTCGGTGGACGATTCCGCCCTGCGGCAAGCCTATTTGCTGAACAGCAAAAAATACCACCCCGACTTCCACACCTTGTCCGGCGAAGCCGAACAAGCCGAGGCGCTCGAACTTTCCACGCGCAACAATGAAGCGTTCAAAACCCTTTCAGACCCCGACAAACGGGTGCGCCATGTGCTGGAATTAAAAGGCTTGCTTGGCCAAGACAACGAAAACCCGACCCTGCCCCAAGATTTCCTGATGGAAATGATGGACATCAACGAGGCTTTGATGGAACTGGAATTTGACTTCGATGCCGAGCGGTACGCCGCTACTTTGCAATCGGTGAACACGCTTGAAAACGATTTGGAAACACAGGTTCAGCCAATGCTCTCCGCTTGGACGGAAGCCTCCAGCGACGATGCCGACCTGCTGCAAGTGCGCGATTATTTTTTCAAGCGGAGGTATTTGTTGCGCATCAAAGAAAATGTCTCTAAGTTTGCCCCCGATTAAGCAGTAGGCAGTT
>JBJXFT010000040.1:0-2947 GCA_046155725.1 Saprospiraceae bacterium | reverse complement strand
CGTCGGCCAAGTCGCCGTCTGATTCGATGGTCATCCAAGCGTTGGAGGCGTTCACGGGCGCGTTGTTGCGCAGGAAAAAGTTGAGCAGCACGTCCTCCGTGGGCAAGTACAGGATGTCGTCTTCGGGAAAAAATTCGAGTTTGGGGCTGCCGCTTTGGTAGCCGTTGGGGTTGACGATGAAGTACGTTTGCAAAACGGGGTCGTGGAAGCACATACTGGCGTACTCCAGACCGACCACGGTGCGGCCAAACCGGGTGCCGTTGTAGCCGCAGGTGGTGTCGAAGCGGGTGCTGATTTCAAAGGAATAGCCCTCGTCGAGCGGGTTGGCAAAGAAGGGGTCGAGGTCGAGTGTGAGCGAGTCGCCGCCAAAGCCGGGCATGAGGGGGGTGATGCCAAAGAGTTGCACGTTGTCTTGCAGCCGCAGGTAGTTCAGATTCGTTTCGAGCAAATTCACCGAAGTCGGCAGGGCGTACGAATAGTCCGTGACCTTGGAAAGTTGGCGCACCTCGAAAGGGAACATATTGGCCCGCGCGATGCGCATGTTGTACTGGAACGGGGAGAGTTCGGTGCTTTGGGCGCAGGGGTTTATGATTTGCGCGGTGGGGTTCACGGATTCGAGGTAGCCGGAGAATTGGCTCAGGGGCCGTTCGGAGCAGAAATCGTCAAGTTTCCAAGCGTATCCTTTCCCAACGTCGCAGATGGAGCTCCTGAAATTGATGAGCGGTGGCGCGTTCGAGCCGTTGGGGGTAAAGTTGTTGGTAAACTTGTAGTCGGCCTGGAAGAAAACCGAATCCCCGGCGCCTACCACAAAGTTTTGGGGAAAACAGCCGTTGGCTATAAGGCTGTCCAAGGACAAATCATACTGGTCAAACATAGATGCCAGGATATCCACGATTTGTGGCGGGCGGATGTTCGGTGCAGCCACTTGGTACATGTGCTGGTCCGAACGGACTTTGGGAACGCCTATCGGGCAGGAGTACACTTCCCCAGAAATTGTTTTGATGGTGATGCGCGCGCTGACGAACTCTGTGGTGTCCAAGTTCACAAACTCCAGTTTCGATGCCGTAATGTCGTATTCGTCGCCATCGTCCACCCCAAAATCGCTTGACATGGACTCGATGAAAAGCCTGAAATTCAAGGAGTACAACACGCCAGAAAGGATGGCGACTTTCACTTCGTTGCGCATCGTGTCGCCGACGAGATAGCGGTCGAGGCGCATCCCCGGTGCGTTGGCGGGGCTGTTGTTGTCGGCTGCCCGGTCGTCGTTGTTGTCTTGCAGCCCTACGTTGGTCCTGTACGAATCAAAATGTATTTCGTATTCAAACGGCTCACCGCCGGGGCCGCCGCCGCCCGTGCACGGGCCTTTGGGCGGGCCTTCAGGGTTGGGCCTGCAATAATCATCTACCACCAGCACAAATTCATCGCAGTACGTGATGGCGCAGTTGATGGGCGCATCGGGCGTGGGGGAGATAAGGGAATAGGCTTGGGTGGCAAGTTGGCAGCCGCCACAGTCGGCTGGAGGGGGATAGACGACATAATCCGAGCCTGGCGGCGGCACTTCTGGCACGGGCGATATGCAGGGCATATTGGGCGAGCAATGATATTCGAAGCAAAGTTCGCTCGCTACCGAATCCTGAGAGAAAGGAAGGTCGAACACCAAGCGCACGGTGCTGGAACTGTCGGCGTTCAGCACAAACTCAGAAGTCAAAGGCGTTTGTCCATCCAAACTGAATGGACAATCCTGGCTCCACGACAGGCCAAGCGGAATCTCAAAAATGACTTGCAGGTAGCCCGTGTCTTGCAACAGTCGCCCTGATTTTATCCAATAAGTAAGTGTGTAGGCAGAATCTTCCTGTAAGCAGATTTCATGTTCATAATCCACGCTCGCCTCTATTTTCAAAAAAGCCGTGTCGGGGAAAAAATTGAAAATCCCGCCCACCGGTACGTCAGGAGGGCATGCTTTGTTGTAATTGTACACCACGCGCATCCGGGGCATCAGCCCGCCGCAAATCGGCTCGCAGTAGTAGGTGCTGAAGCGCAGCCGCACAGTGTCGCCCGCCAGCACTTCCGGCACCTGCACGAACACATCCAGCGAGTAGTCCGAGATACCGCAACTGCCCAAAACGGTGGGGGTGCTCAACTGCGCCGCGAGCGGCTGCCAGCCCGAACCGTTGTTCCACTCGAACGAACCTTGGTCGAGCGCGTGGTAAGAAGTGTCGAGGGTGTAGGGGGCTACCAGCACATTGGTGGCGGGCAATTGGCCGGTGTTGATGATGAGGATTTCTTGTACGGACGGCACCATTCCACATTGGCTCACCGGCGCGTCGTACACGGGCACGAACGAGAGGGTGGGGTTGAGCGTCGTCGGCAGTATCGTGATGGAGGCATACACGCTGTCTTCCCTGCAATTGGCCGGCCCGCCGCAGCCCCAGCCGATGATGATGAGCGATTGGTTGGTGAACGTCGGGATGCCGCAATCCTCAATGGTCACTTTTTCTATCAGCGTTATTTCCTCGTCGAATTCCAGCAAGTTGTCGCCATCGCCAAAGGCGGCAAAAAAACTGCCCGGCACATCGGCGTTGAACTGTGTAGGCAGGTTTGTCTGGTTTATTCCCCCCTGCAATTGAATGCTGATGCCGGGGAAGTGGCCATCTCTGAACCGCAGCGACTGGATGGGCCCTTCGCGGGTGTTCCGCATCGTGATCATGCGCATCACCACGTCGCCTTTTTGGGCCGTCACGGTGGGCGGCGTGACCGTGCTGATGTTCAGCAGCCCCGTCTCGACGGGGTAAAGGCTGGAGGCAATTTGGTTGGTGCCGCCCGTGTGGGTGGCCACGATGGTGTTGGAAAAAGTTTGGCCGTTGTTGATGGCCTGCACCACGGGGCAGCCCGCCGTGACGCTCAGCGTGAACGACACCGAAGCCCCGCCCGCCAAATCGGCCAGCGC
>JBJXFT010000417.1:0-7742 GCA_046155725.1 Saprospiraceae bacterium | reverse complement strand
GCGACACCGGCTTCACGGAGTGGAATTTCAGCGTCACGCCCCTGCGCGAGGGCGTGCACCAATTGCTCGTCAAAGTGTCCATCATGGAAATCGTGCCAGGCTACGCCGAGCCGATTCCGCGCGAAGTATCTGTGATGGAAACCGTGACCATCGTGACCGAAGGTGCATACGCCGAACCTATGGGCGCCTTTCCTGCCAGCACCGCGCCGAGCGAGGCCGATTTCAAGCCCAGCGGCCAATCCTTCGCTTTCCAAAGCACCTCCACCGCATCGGGCTATCAAGCCAATTACAGCACACCCGGCGCGGAATCGCCCGGCAGCCCCAAGTCCATCGAACCCCAATCCGCCCCGCCACCGGCCAAGCAGTCCACCAGCAACCGCCCCCTCCGCGCGCTCGCCCTCTTCCTCGCCTTTATCGTGCTGGCACCAGCAGCCACCTGGGCATTCACGCCGCCCGTCACCCGCGACTGGTGGGTGGCGAGCGTGATAGACAGCCCCGAGGCTTACACCGAATACATCGAGGATTACGGCAAAATCGGCAGCCCGCATCTCGAAAAAGCGTTTTTCTACAAAGCCGAGGCCACCGGCCAATTGGCCGACCTGCGGGTGTACCAAGAAAATTTCCCGGAGGGAGGGAAATTTGAAAGAAAGGTTTTGGACAAAGTCGTTGCCCTCGAAATCAAAGCCGTGGAGCGCATCCGCCAACAGCCCGACTCCTTGAACATCCGCCAGTTCGTGGCCAACTTCCCCGAAAGCGAGCGGCTGGCCGAAGTGAAGCAAGCTGTGGAAGCCCGCGCCGAACTCCGCACACAACTGCTCCCCGTAGTGGAAGAAGCCTACGTCACTTCCCTCCAAGTGCAGCCCACGGAGGCCAAAGTGGTGGGTTATCTCCGCGACTTCCCGCGCCAAGCGCGGCTGAACGAAGTGGCCCAGGCCGCCGCCACGAACCCCGAGGTGCTGGCAAAGTCGCGGCTCTCCCTCGACGAAGCCATCACCCAAAAAGTAGAGGCCGCCACCACTCCCGCCCAAGTGCGCCAAGTGCTGCCCGCCCTCGAAGCCGCCGGCAGCAGCGAAGCCGCCGCCAAAGTAGCGCGGTTGGTGGAGCAAAAACCGCAAATCAGACAGCAAGTGCGACAGCAAGTGCGGGAAGCAGGCGAGCAGGTGAAACTGCGGGAAAAAAATGTCGGGGTGACTTTGAGTCACCCCGACACTACGCCCATGAGCGAAGCCGAACGCTCCGATTGGGAAAAAGCCAGACAAGCCAACTCCGCCCGCGCCTACGTGGACTTCGTGAACAAATACCCCAAGACCACCAAACTCCCCGAAGCCCGCGCCCAGATAAACGCCCTCAAGCCCAGCCTCTCGCCCGAAGAACAAACTTGGGCAGATGCCACGCTGGCCAACAGCCCCCAAGCCTACATCTATTTTGTGGAGAAATACCCCAAAAGCCAGCGCGTTGCCGAGGCCCGCGCCCACATCAAAACATTCAGCCTCAGCATCCGGGAGCAAAAACGCCTCGAAGCCCAAGCCGCCCAGCGACTCCGCGACGAGCAAGCCGCTTTAGCCGCCGAAGCCCAACGAGCGAAGGAGGCCGAAGCCGAAGCCCGCCGAGACACCGACGGCGATGGCATACCCGACAAAGACGACCGATGCCCCAACGAAAAAGGCGATGCCGCCCACAACGGCTGCGCACCCACTCAACCCGCAGAGGGAGACGACTCCCCCCCGAATGGGGGGGCAGGGGGGGGCCGCAACCGCCGCTCCGGTTTTGAGATGGTGAGTGTAGCAGGCGGCACCTACACCATGGGCAGCCCCGAAAGCGAAAAAGACAGAGAAGAAAATGAATGCCAGCACCCCGTAACCGTCAAATCCTTCGAGATAGGCAAGTACGAAATAACGCAGGCCGACTGGCGCGAGGTGATGGGCGAAGACCCGCCAAAAATGACCCGCAACAAAGGCTGCGACGAATGCCCCGTGACTGATGTTTCTTGGGACGACATTCAGGGCTTCCTCAAAGCATTGAACAAAAAATACCCCGACAAAAAGTACCGCCTGCCCACCGAAGCAGAATGGGAATACGCCGCCAAAGGCGGAAACAAGAGCAAGGGCTATAAGTACGCCGGCTCGAATGACTTGAAAAAAGTAGGCTGGTACGAGGGCAACTCCGACTCAAAAACCCACCGCGTAGGCGAACTCGCCCACAACGAACTTGGCCTCTACGACATGAGCGGCAATGTGTGGGAATGGTGTCAGGATACTTGGGGGCCTTATCCCTGCGACAAAGAGACCGAAAGAGATGAATCGCGCCGCGTGGTTCGTGGCGGGTCCTGGGTCAACAATCCTAACGATTGCCGGGCCGCCTGCCGCAACAGGACCAGCACAGACCTTCGGATCAACAATTGTGGTTTCCGCCTTGCCCGGTAACTTACTAACCCTTTACCTTTTTAAACTTTTACCCTTTTTTTCTTTTTTGAGCGAGCGGTGGGAACGGGGCGGTTTTCGGCGCAGCCGAAAAATTTTGAAAAAATGGCCTTTTGGACATGTCTCGGTGTACGCCTCGGAACACCCTCGCTCGGTTGTCATTCCGCAGGAAACCGTGTACGCTACGGAACACGCTACGGAACGCGCCACGGTGTCCTCTTATTCGGTTTGTCATTCCGCAGGAAACTGTGTACGCCACGGAACACGCCACGGAACACGTTCGGTCTATTGACGGGGTGACTTAACGTCACCCCGTCAATAAGGCCTGCCACGGAACACGCCGCGGTGTACGCCAAGGTGTCCGCTCATTCGGTTTGTCATCCCCTCGAATCGGGGCAGGCCCGCAGGAAACTGTGCGCTCTAAAAGTGCTGCCTCGTGGTGTACGCGCACTTGGCGTGGACGGTTCCAGTCAGGCCTGCCCCGATTCGAGGGGAAGACAAACCGAGCGAGGGTGTTCCGTAGCGTGTTCCGTGGCGTACACAGTTTCCTGCGGAATGACAACCGAGCGAGGGTGTTCTGTGGCGTACACCGAGACGTGTTCCGTGGCGTACACCGAGACGTGCTCCGTGGCGTACACCGAAGACGTGTTCCGTGGCGTGTTCCGTGGCGTACACAGTTTCCTGCGGAATGACAACCGAGCGAGGGTGTTCCGAGGCGTACACCGAGACGTGCTCCGTGGCGTGTTCCCCCACGCGGCCGTCAATCCGGCAGCTAAAGCAGCCGGTACAAGCACTTGTGCGGCCACGCTCATTTTTTGAAAGTTTGGGTGTACTCGGCCACGGCTTGAATTTTTTGGGGGCTGAGGAGTGCCCCAAACGGGGTCATGAGTTTTTTCCCATGGGTGATGATGTTCACCCGCTCCCTGGCCTCGGTATCTCAATGCTCACAAACGTGCCTTTGCCGGGCGCAGCGTCCAAGTGCATTTTTGCCCGCAGCACTTCGGCGCGGGTGCGGATGTTGGAAAGGCCGATGCCATCCGATTCCATCTTTTGCGGGTCGAAACCTTGCCCATCGTCTTCCACCGTAAGGAGCAGGTTCCCTTCGTTGTTCAGGAGTTGAATGTTGACGTGCCGCGCCTGGGCGTGTTTCAGCACATTGCCGAGCAGCTCCTGCACCATGCGGTACAGGTGGATTTTGTCGAGGCTGCTCAGGTCGTCGAGCGGGTAATTGACAAAAAGTTGGACATCCAGGCCGGGCTGCGCTTGGCGGGCGCGCACGGTCAGTTCTTCGAGCGCGGCGGGCAGGCCGGTCTTTTCGAGGGCTTTCGACATCAGGTCGTGGGAGATGCCGCGCAGCTCGCGGTAGGTAGCGTCGAGGTCGTCTGCGATGTCAAGGGCACGCTCGGCGAGGGCGGGCGAGTCGGCGAGTTGTTCGCGCAGCATATCCATTTTGAGGTTGATGGCGGCGAGGTTGACGCAGGCCCCGTCGTGGAGGTCGCGGGCGATGCGCTTGCGCTCGTTTTCTGCCCCCATCACGAGGGCGTTCAAGCCTTCTTCTTTGGCCCGGGCGAGGCGGAGTTCGGCGCGTTGGTTTTTTTCAATCAAACGCAGAAAGCGGCGCACGGAGAAGTAGAACACCAGCACCATTTCGAGAAAAAACGCCGCGATGACGAAGGGCGGCACGAAGAAGGTGTTGGCAATGCCAAAGGCCGTGAGCAGGTCGTCGGTGATGTCAAAAAACGAGGGGCTGTAGCCCAAGTACTGAAAGGAGGTGGCTGCCACGCCGACAAAATTGAGGCCGACAACGAGGAACAAAAAGGAAAACCGGGTGCGCCGCTTGAACAGCATTTCATAGAGCACCCACACGAGCATGGTGACGCAAAACAGCATCAGGAACACGAAGAAGGGGTATAGCACCCATTGAAAATTGCCAAACGATTGGGCGGTGATTTGCAAAACAAGGGTGGCGAACAAGGCGAGCACGCTGCCGCGCACAAAGCGGTCGAAGCGCGGCGCGGTGCGTGGCAGGTCAAAGTAGAGCCGAAAGAATTGGATGCCAAAAATGAGGCGCAGCGTGTTGAGCGCCATCGGCACGATGTGCTGGAGCGCAGGGTATTCGCACCAAACGTACTTGAAGCCCAGGCCCAAATGGGCTTGAATAAAAAGGGTGGTGACGAGGATGTAAAAAAAGTAGTGCCAGTTGAAATGCTCGCGGCTGACGGCGATGAGGATGCCCGAGAGCACCAGAAAGAGGGTGCAGAAAACAAAGAAAATAGTCAGCAGGATGTCCACCGTCCATTGCTGGTGACCGAGCCGCTCGCCCTGCTCGAAAAACAAAACGCGGAGCTGGAGCGGCGCGTCGGACTCAATGCGGAGCAGCACCACCGCCGTGCTGTCGGCGGGCAGCGCGAGGGGGAATCGGAAGTTGCGCGAGTTGGTGTCGGGGCGCTGGTGGAAGGCAAAGCCTCGTGAGCCTGTGGTAAAGGAATCGCGCAAGAGGCCTGCCTCGTTGAGGTTGAAGTAGGAAATGCGGGGCAGGAAAGGGTTGACGATTTCGGTGAGGAAGTGGGTTTTGGTTTTGTCGAAATGGGTCAGGGTACTGTCGTTCCTGACTTTGAACCGCAGCCAGATGGGGCCTTGGGGCGTACCGAATTCGCAGCAATTTTCTCGGATGGCAAAGAGCGAGTCGGGCAGTCGGTTTACTTCTGCGGCGCGGAGCGGGGCGGCTGCCCCTGTTCTTTCCTTGAACACGCTGATTTCGCCCGGCACCTCGCCCGGCACGGAAAGCCCTTCGACCATGGTGCCGGAAATCCATTTGACGCCCGCGCCGATGGCGAACAGGAGGCCGATGGCGATGAACAGAAGGGAACGTTGCATGGGGCGAAGAGGTGTGAGAGGGTGAGAGGTGTGAGAGGTGAGCGTTGCATGGGGCGAAAATAAACTCATCCTGCTGCGCCCGGCAAGTTTGGCAGCCGTGGTTTTCAAAAACTCACCCCCTCTCCCGGCTTTCCGGGATGCCGCTTCTCCCCCCTTCCGGCCAAAGCCGGGGTTTTCTCCATTTCACGTCTTTCGGGGTTTTGGGCGCAGCCAAGCACACGGACTTTTGTGCCATGCTTTTGGGCTTTGTCCCATACCATTGTAAGTAGCAACCACAAATTAGTTTGACCTATTTACCACGGAGAGCACAGAGAACACAGAGGCTTCCCTCTTGAAAATCACTGCGTTAAACTCTGTGCCCTCCGTGTCCTTCGTGGTGAAATAAATTCGCCTATCGGTCGCACGTTTTTGCTCACTAAAAAATGTCTGTAACGATGAAACCAACTTTTCTCTCCCTTGCGATTTTCGCGCTACTCCAAATCCAAACCATTCCGCTGAACGCCCAAAATTGGAACATTGCCAAGCGCTACTCCGCGCCTGCTGGCGCTAACATCACAAACAGTTCCGTGGCGCTCGCCCCCGACGGCAGCACATACATCGTCGGCAATTTCAGGGGCACGATAGATTTCGATACGGTCTCGATTTCCCGCCCCGCAGGCGCGACCGACGACTATGGGTTTTTGCTCAAACTCGACGCGGCCTTGCAGCCCCAATGGGCGCGGGCATTCCCCCAAAGAACTTACGACGTGACGGCGGACGCGCAGGGCAATGTCTTTGTGGCTGGCTCCCAATTGGCAAGCGCCGACGACAGCCTCGCTTTTGTGGCAAAATATGCCCCCGACGGTGCCCTGCTCGCCACCTTCAAGTCTTCCGGCACTGCCGATTGTTGGGCCAAAGTGGTCTGCACCGACGCCGCGGGCAATTGCTACATCGGGGGCGAGCGGTATAGCGCGGGGCAAGCAATTTTTGCCCCCTTTACGATGGCCAACGTGAGCAGCCGCCAGTGTTTTTTGGTGAAGCTCTCGCCCGATCTCTCGCAGGTTCAATGGGCGACCTACACAGGAGCCTCCTCCAATCTGGACAACATTTACGACATCGAAGTGGACGACAACGGCTTTGTGTACACTTCGGGCAATTATTCCCAGAACTACAGTTTTGGCTGTTTTTGCTACAACGGGAGTTTTTTTACGGAAAAACACCATGCCGCGACGGGGATTTCTGTGTGGAAAAAAATATTCAGCAACGGCTCTGGCACAAGCACCGAGCAACTGCTGTCGCTCGATTCGAGCGGGCAATCCGTCTTTGTCTCGGCCAGTTTCAAAAACACCACGACTTTCGAGCCCGGGCTTTCGCTGACCGCCGCTGCCAACGACGATTACCACATCTACCTCGCCAAAATGGACGCTGCCGGCAATGTGCAATGGGCCAAAAAAGTGGCGCTCACGGGCGACAGTTACCCCTCGAAGATGGTGCGGCAAAATGCCGAACTTTATCTGAACGGATATTTTTTCAGCCCCACATTGATGGGCGACACCTTGCTGACGCAGCAGGGCACAGATGTCTTTTTGGTGGAAACGGCCACTTCCGATGGCACGGTGCAAAGTGCCGAAGGCTTTTCGGGCGCTGGGGCAGAATACGGCTATGGGCTGGATGCACAGGATTCGGTGATGGTGGTAAGCGGCAATAGTTCGAGCAGCAATTTCATTATCGGGAATTTGACCCTGCCCGGCAATACCAGTTCGATCTATGTCGCCAGAAAAGGTGGGTTCCTGCAACTGCCCCCTGTGGCTGCATTTTCTGCAAACACCACCAGCGGTTGCGCCCCGCTCGCCGTGCAATTCACCAGTACCTCCACTGGAAGCCCCACCACATTCAACTGGCAATTCGCCGGCGGTACGCCCGCCACTTCTACCGACCCAAACCCAAGCGTGGCGTACAGCACGCCCGGCACATACACCGTGACGCTCAGCGTGGGCAATGCTGCGGGCGCAAACACGGCGACGCAAACCAATCTCATCAATGTAAATCCGCAGCCCACCGCCACATTCACCACCAGCCTGAACGGCCTCACCGCCACATTCACCAACGCATCGGCAAACGCCAGCTCGTACTTCTGGGACTTTGGCGACGGCAACACCAGCACCCAACAAAACCCCGCGCACACTTACGCCAACTGCGACACTTACACCGTGACGCTGACCAGCACGAATATGTGCGGCACCGCCACCAGCACCGCCAGTGTGACGGTCGGGAACGGAAGCCCGAGCGCGATTTTCACGAGCAATGTGAACGGCCTCACGGCTATTTTCTCCAACACTTCGGCAAATGCCGTTTCGTACCTCTGGGACTTTGGCGACGGCAACACCAGCACCCAACAAAACCCTGCGCACACTTACGCCAACTGCGACACTTACACCGTGACGCTGACCAGCACGAACATTTGCG
>JBJXFT010000385.1:0-9566 GCA_046155725.1 Saprospiraceae bacterium | reverse complement strand
GCGATCGTCATCGTGAAAGACAGCCAAATCGTGTTCATGCGCGGCTACGGGCCGAGGTTCGTGGGCGGGCGCGATTCCATTGACGAGTGCACCGTGTTCCGCATCGCGTCCTTGTCAAAAGGCTTTGCGGGAGTTCTGACAGGTATAATGGTACAAGACAGCCTGCTCTGTTGGGACGACCCGGTGCAACGCCATTGCCCCGCTTTCGCGCTCCGCGACCGCAAACAAGCTGCCCGCGTCCGCCTTTGGCACTTGCTCTCCCACACCACCGGGCTGCCGTACCATGCCTGCACCAACTTGGTTGAACGTGGGCTTTCGATTCCCCAAATCGTGACCAAATACCTGCCCGCCGCACCCGTGAGCGGCAAAGAAGGCGAATTTTACGCCTACCAAAACGTGGCGCTTTGCGTCATCGAAGAAGTGATGCTGCGCAAAACGGGCAAAACATATCCCCAGCTTTTGACCGAAAAAATCTTCGCTCCAGCCGGAATGCACCACGCTTCCTGCGATTTTGAGAACATCCGCCGCGAACCGAACAAAACCCTGCCACACTTCGCCACGGGCTGGGGCGGCTGGCGGGCCGATTCCATTTCGCCGCTCTATTACAACGCCGCCGCCGCCGGGGGCGTAAATGCCAGCATCGCCGACATGGGCCAATGGCTCAAAATCCTGCTCGGCCACCGGCCCGACATCGTGGCCGACTCCACGCTCGACCGCGTTTTCAGGCCCGTGGTGAAGACCGACAAAGAGCGGCGCATCTTCCCGCGCTGGCTTCCGCGCAATGCGGCTTCCTACGCGCTCGGCTGGCGCGTGCTCGAAGATGAAGGCGACACCATCCTTTACCACGGCGGCTATGTGAACGGCTACAAAAGCGAAATCGCCCTCAACCGCCGCGACGGCATCGGCATTTGCGTGCTTTTCAATGCGCACACGCCACTGAGCAATGCGTGCATCCCAGCCTTTTTTGAGAAATGGAAAGCGGCCAAGAAGAGGTAGCAACACGGAGAGGTTTCCGAAAACCTCCCGGTATCAGGTGCGCTTCAACTTCATTTGTGCAAAATAAGGATGCTCTGGGTTGACGATCAACTCTTGCCGTTGTGGGTGAATCAGCACGTCCATGTCCTCCAACGGGATTGCTCCCAACAACGGTTCGCTGTCGCCTGGCAAAATCATCGCTCTGCAAGTGGTAGCGCGGTTTTTGAAACGGACTTGTACGTTGTCAGCTACGTCAAATTCTAAAATCCGTCCATCGGCGGTCTCGGCTTTGCGCTTTTCCACAATCGGGAATTGCAGTTGCTCTTGAATTGATTCATTGATGCAAAGCATATAAGAACCTGTGTCCACGAGTGCGGTGATCCACATGCGCTTTACTTCGTCCTTATCCATCAAGTTGCGGCGCTCCATTTCCAGGTCTCCGCCGTTGATGAGTTCTATTTCTGCATAAACGAGTCCCATGAGTGAAATTTTTGTAAGCAAAGATAAACCCTTTGCCTAAAGATGCTTGTGCATCCCCTCCACATCCCTATCAATAACCGTCAGCACAGCCTGGTGGGCTTTCTCAAAAGACGCTTTTGACTTTTCGAGTTTCTCGCTCTCTTGTTTTATGGCGGCATCGGCGGCATCGGCTTGGTTGAGGTAGCCGCCTATCTCGTCTTGCAGCCGGGCGATTTCTGCTTTGTGCCGCTCAATCTGGTCGCGCAGGCGACTGACTTCCTGCTGGCGGGCGGCGACTTTCGTGACGTTCTGGTTGTCGAGCGCTTTGGCGAAATGTTCCCTTTCTTTTTCCACCACGTTGCGGTAGTAGCCCGCCGTTTCGAGGAGTTTTTCTTTGGTGATGCCGAGCGTGGCGGCGGTGGTGAACGCGCTTTTGTGGGCAGTGGCCTCGTCGAGTTTCATCTCGGCGAGTTGCACAATGGCGCGTTTGAATTCAAAATAGTCAAAGCCGGGGAGGTTGTTCTTTTCGATGGCTTGTGCGATGAATTCGAGGCTGCGCGGGTCAAGCCCTTCGGCAGCAAAAAGCGATTGGGTAGTAATCATGTCTGATTGAAGATTTGATTGATAATTGTTGATTGAAGATTTTTGAGCGTGACAAACGTAGGGCGTTCGCCCGAAACGGTGTTTGAAACTTCGGGGGCGAAGGAGTGGGCATCTCGCTCTGCTCGCCGCAAAAAAGAGACGAACGCCAGAATATCTCGGAAAAACCGCCGCTCGTTGGGCGGCGGCGCACAAAAGGTTTTGGCAATGCGGGGAATTTCCGTTTGTTTTGCAACGCGGATTGCGCGGATTCATGCCGATTGACGCGGATTTTACCCCTCTCACCCTCTCACGACTCTCACCCTCTCACCCATGACTCCCGTCAAAGTCAACATCTTCATTTCCCACGCGCCGGAGGACAAGCCTGCCGTGGAAACGCTCATGGAGTGGCTGTACCCCATGCGCGACGAGGTGAATGTGTGGCACTACGACCCGCCCAAAAAGCCCGAAGAACTTGCGCTCTCTTGGCGGCTCCTTTTGCCTTGGTATCGGCCTGTTGACCCCCGCGTTTTGTACGCCGAAACCTTGAAGGCGCGGCGCGAAAACGCCCACATCTATCTTTTCCTGACGAGCTTCAAATCATTGAGCAACAAACAGGTGGAGGAAGATACCACCCTTGCCGTCAGCCGCCGCATTGATTGCGATTGGGAGGGTCTCGCGCCCTTGATTTTGCCCGTCCTGCTCAGCCCTTCGCGCTGGAAGGAAGAATCGCGGCTGGCGCAGTTCGAGCCGATGGCAGAAGGCGTTGAAATCAGCAAATTCCCCAGACCCGAAGAAGGCTACCTGCGGGTGACGGAACAAATTGCGGCTTTGGTGAAGGTGCTGCAAGTGAAATTGAATGAGACCCGATTTTACCAATACTACCCCGATACACAGCAAAACGCCATTCAGCCAGCCTCCAAACACGGCCTTCCCTACCTCGGCGAAAACCCGGGGCAGTTCGACTTCAAGCCGCCTGCCGCTTTCCGCCCGCCCGATTGGATGGGCTGGTCGCTCATCGCACTGATTTTCACGATTTCGGTGGGCAGTTTTCGCAAATCCCACCCTGCTGTTTCTTCCCTGCATTTGAAGGCGCGGCCTGACAGCGAGCGGGGCATGGAGTACCCGCGCAAAGTGCCGATGATGCCCCTGCCCGACACTGTGGAGATTGTGCTGCCGCCGATTGACCGTTGACCGTTGGCTGTTGACTATTGACCGTTGTGGTGCGACTAAAAGATTTGACCGAAAGGTATTTGGCAGCAGGCGAATCGGGTTTTTCGATTTCATTATGCCCGTTGCGGCTGGCACATGGGGGCGAAGTGTCATTTAGGCTGGTTCGCTTGCTCAAGCACTTGCACCCCAGTTGGGGCATCCCTCTGCGCCGGAGATGGCGAAGGAGGTGGTGCCGAGGGTTTCCATGAGTTCGCGGAGGAGCATTTTAGTCAAGTGAATTAAAGCGGCGGCACATTCCCGTGCTTTTGCTTCGGCTTCGCCACGATTTGTCACAGCGGCACATTCCCATGCTTCCGCTTCGGCCTCGCCACCGCCTTGTTTTCCAGCATCGCAAATGCTTTGATGAGTTTTCGGCGTGTTTCGCGGGGCTGTATTACTTCGTCAATAAAGCCCCGGGCAGCAGCGCGGTAAGGGTTGGCGAAAGTGTCGGCGTATTCCTTTTCTTTCTCCAAAAGTTTGGCCGCGGGGTCGGCGGCTGATTCGATTTCCTTTTTGAAAATGATTTCTGACGCGCCCTTCGCGCCCATCACGGCAATCTCCGCACCCGGCCAAGCGAAATTCATGTCCGCGCCAATGTGCTTGGAATTCATCACGTCGTAGGCCCCGCCGTAGGCTTTTCGGGTGATGACGGTGATGCGCGGCACGGTGGCTTCGCTGAATGCGTAAAGCAGTTTTGCGCCGTTGGTGATGATGGCATTCCACTCCTGGTCAGTGCCGGGAAGGAAGCCGGGCACATCCTCCAGCACGAGGAGTGGGATGTTGAAGCAATCGCAGAAGCGCACGAAACGCGCGGCTTTTTTCGAGGAATTCACGTCCAGCACACCCGCGAGGTTCATCGGCTGGTTAGCCACGATGCCGATGCTGCGCCCAGCGAGCCGGGCAAACCCCACCACGATGTTCTCCGCGTACTGCTCGTGGATTTCAAAAAACGATTCCGTGTCGGCGATGCCCGCGATGATTTCCTTGATGTCGTAGGGCTGGTTGGCATTTTCGGGGATGATGCTCGTGAGTTCGTCGCGGTATTCGTCGCCCAGTTCGTAGGGCAGAGTAGGGATTTTGTCTTCGCAGTTTTGGGGAATGTAGGAGAGGAGTTTTTTTAGTTTGAAAATGCAGTCCACGTCGTTGGCGGCGGTCAAGTGCGTCACGCCACTTTTGCTGGCGTGGGTGCTGGCGCCGCCGAGTTCTTCGCTCGTAACTTCTTCGTTCGTAACGGTTTTTACCACGTTCGGCCCTGTCACGAACATATACGAACTGCCCTCCACCATGATGATAAAATCCGTCATGGCCGGACTATACACCGCCCCGCCCGCGCAAGGCCCCATTATGGCCGAAATCTGCGGGATGACCCCGCTCGCTTGCACGTTGCGGTAAAAGATATCGGCGTAGCCGCCCAGCGAGTTCACTCCCTCCTGAATCCGTGCACCGCCCGAATCGTTCAGCCCAATAAGCGGCGCGCCGTTTTTCACGGCCAAATCCATGACCTTGCAAATCTTCTCGGCGTGGGTTTCCGACAGCGAGCCGCCAAACACGGTGAAGTCCTGCGCGAACACATACACCAGCCGCCCGCCCACCGTGCCATAGCCCGTCACCACGCCATCGCCGAGGAACTGCTGCTCGGCCATGCCAAAGTCCGTGCTTCGATGCGTGACGAGCGCGCCGATTTCCTCGAATGAGTTTTCGTCCAAGAGGAAATGCACCCGCTCGCGGGCAGTGAGTTTGCCTTTTTTGTGCTGGGCGTCTATGCGGGCTTGGCCGCCACCGAGTTTGGCTTCGGCGAGTTTGGATTGGAGGATTTCTAACTTTTTTTCCATGAAAATCAAAGCGCTGTGGCTATGCCGCACAAAGGTAAAAAAAGCGGGGGCTGTGGTGTTTGCCACAGCCCCCGCTTGGGTTTTCGAGAAATAAGTTTTCAGGTGAACAACTCTGCGACCGGCACTTCCAGCCCCAGCACCTCGTCCCGTGCTATGTCGTTTTCATTGAAAAAAGTGTACTTGCCGGGGGCAGAATAAATCGCCACGCCGCCCATGCTGGGGATGATTATCCAGCAGGATTTCACGCCGCTTTCAAAGTAATTGTTGGCTTTGTCTACCAAATCATTGAGGCTTTGCGTGGGCGAAAGAATTTCGATGATGCCAAGCGGAGGCTCCGTCAGTTTGATTTTATCCACCAACAGGTTTAGTTTGATGGGCGGAAGGATCAAAATGTCGGGGGTGCTCGGCCAGCCTTCCAAGTCAAGGCTTGTTTCCGTTGGGAAACTGAATTTGCCTCGATACCGAGAAATCAAAGCATGATAGGTATTGCCTTGTATAAGGCCGTGATTCAAACTGGGCATAGGCTTTCCACGTTCGATTTCGTAGTCAGAAAGTTCAGGAAGTGTTGCGACGAGCGTATCCATGCGGTTGAAATTTTTGTCAAAGGTAATTACTGTTTCACAAAATCCAGCGACACCGAATTGATGCAGTAGCGCAGCCCCGTGGGGGGCGGCCCGTCGGTAAAAACGTGGCCTTGGTGGCCGCCGCAGCGGGCGCATTCCACCTCCGTCCGGTCCATGCCGTGGCTGCTGTCGGTTTTGTCGGCGATGCAGTCTTCGCTGATCGGCTTGAAAAAAGACGGCCAGCCCGTGCCGGACTCAAACTTAGTTGCCGAAGAAAAAAGCGGCAGCCCGCAGCCCGCGCAAACGTACACGCCCTGCTCATGGTGGTCATACAAATCGCCGGTGAAAGCGCGCTCGGTGCCTTCTTTGCGCAGAACGTAAAATTCTTTTTCGGTGAGTTCGCGCTTCCATGCATCCTCGGGTTTCGTGACTTTGAGTAGTTTCCCATCAGCGTATTGCGGAGGCACGAGCGAGTCGGCAGGGGCGATAGCAGTAGCGGTAGTAGGCGAGCCCTCCTTCGTAGAGACTCCGGCGGGTAAAGGGGCGTTATTGCACGCAACGATGGCGAGCAGAATGGTCAGAAATTTCATGGCAGATAAATATTTTTTGGCATAAACGAGGGCTGGAGCAGGTTGGATTTGGAGCAAGCTATTTGAACGCAGGGCTTGTCGGCAGAGAGACATTTGTAGTTTCAAGTTTTCAAGTGGCAAGTCGGCAAGTTTCAAGCATCGAGACTTGCTACTTGAAACTTGCCGACTTGCCGACTTGCCACTTGCCGACTTGAAACTTGCTGACTTGAAACTTGCCGACTTGCCACTTGAAACTTGCTACTCCGATTCTTCCTCCCCGCCTTTCGGGTGCGCCTGCTCGTACACTTGCAAGAGCCGCTCGATGTTGTTGTGCATATACACCTGCGTGGAAGCGAGGTTGGAGTGGCCGAGCAATTCTTTGATAGCGTTCAGGTCGGCGCCATGGTTGGAGAGGTGGGTGGCAAAAGAATGCCGCAGGACGTGTGGGCTGCGCTGCTCCAGCGTAGTGACGGTCGAGAGGTGCTTCCGCACCACATAGTAAATGCTTTGGGGAGAAAACTGCTCGTCCTTTCGGTTGAGAAAAAGCCACGGCTGGTCGGTACTGGGAAAGGCCGTTTTGCGGGCTTCCAAAAATTTTTCCAGCAAATCAAAAAGGTAGGGGGCAAACGGCACGAGCCGCTCTTTGTCGCCTTTGCCCTGCACCCGGAACACCGTGCGGCTGAAATCTATGTCTGTGATTTTCAAATTGGAAGCCTCGCTGCGGCGCATCCCGGTGGCGTACAGGATTTCGAGCAAAATCCGGGCGAGCCAGCCGCCATAGTCGTCGGCAAATTTGATGTGCGTGAAAAGCGCGGCCATTTGGCTTTCCTGCACAAAAACCGGGAGCCGCTTTCCCATGCGCGGGGCAGTCACTTTGCGCATGGGGTCTTTTTCGAGCAGCCCGCGTTTTTTCATGAATTTGAAATACGACTTCAAACACGACAAGCGGCGCACGATGCTCCGCGAACTCTGCCCATCTTGCATTTGAGCCACTATCCATGACCGGATATGCAAATGCCTTACTTCGCCGAGCGAGGTAAGGCATTGCTGTTCTGTGCAAAACGCTATAAAATTGGAAAGGTCGCCCCGATAAGCCGTCAGCGTGTGCGGTGAGTATCGGCGTTCGAGCGACAGGTATCCGTAAAACGATTCTTCGTAAAACACGATTTTAATGGAATAATCGGATAATGAGGGAATTTGATAATTAAGCCGAGCTTGGTCATTATCACATTGCCCAATTACCTGATCATCAAATTCCTCAGTCGTTCTTGTTGCCGTACATATCTTCTTTGTACACCGCTTTGAGCACTTCTGTGCGGCGTTGGACAGAAGGTTTGGAAAAGGCTTTGCGGCGGCGCAGCTCTTTCAAAGTGCCAGACTTTTCAAATTTGCGCTTGTACTTTTTGAGCACTTTGTCAATAGTGTCGCCGTCTTTAATCTCAAGGATGAGCATGGATTTCTCCTTCTTTTTGTTGGTGAAAAAATTCGAGTGTTGAAAATTGGGCTGCAAAGGTAAACCGCGTTCGGAAAAAACAGCAGCCCCGTGCAAAAATTTCCAAAGCAGCCCCAACTTTGTGGTAGGCAGGCCTCTCCAAACATTTGCCAGAGGAAGGTTTGTATTGCCCGCCAAAAAAGAAAAGTACCTGCAAACGGGGTGAAATAATGGCGGGATTGCGTTCCTTTGCCCCACGGAAATATCCTCAGTGCTTCCTTTTCAACAAAAGTTATTTGAAACCTTATGCTCAGCCGACGCAGTGTCCGAGTCAAAGTGATGCAACTTCTCTATATGCTCAATCGCGACGAGTCGCTCGAACTCGCCGAATTGCAAAAAGCATACAAAGACGGCATCTGGAAAGCCTTTGAACTTTACATCTACCACCTTTACCTCACGCTCCGCGTGGCGCAATACGCCGAAACAGATGCGGTGAACCGCGCGGCAAAACACCTTCCTACGGACGAAGACAAGGTTTTTGAGCCGCGCCTGAGCACCAACAACTGTGCCCGAAGCCTCGCCAACCACGTCGAATTCCTCAACCTCGTGGCCAAATACAAGGCCAACGAAAACCTCGACGAGGATCACATCCGCTCCCTTTACAACGGCTTTGCCGACGTGCCCGACTACAAGGCATATCTTGCGCTCGAAGCCCCCGCCGACA
Organism: Saprospiraceae bacterium; assembly: GCA_046155725.1. GTDB lineage: Bacteria > Bacteroidota > Bacteroidia > Chitinophagales > Saprospiraceae > M3007. Next base: position 1,221 of record JBJXFT010000385.1, on the reverse strand, counting down.
GCGACCACGCCAAGATTTTCATCGAACTTTATCGGTACCTCTCCACCAACGACCTCTTCCTCGACATGACGGAAGACCGCTACAACAACTGGGCCGACGACGAATCGCTTGTGCTCGGCGCGATGAAAAAGACCCTCAAATCCATGCCGTTGAGCGGGGCTTTTTACCAAGAACACGAACCATCGGACCAGACCGTGCGCGAATTCGGTGCCGAACTCTTGGTGCGCACCGCCCAAGAAGATGCAGCCCTGCTCGCCGACATTCAGCCCACGCTCAAAAACTGGGATGCCGACCGCGTAGCCATTCTCGACATGATCATGCTCAAAATGGCGCTCTGCGAACTCTTGCACTTCCCCACCATCCCCATCAAAGTGACCCTCAACGAGTTTGTGGAAATCTCCAAAAACTACTCCACCGATAAAAGCAAAGAGTTCATCAACGGCATCCTCGACCACCTGATGAAAAAACTCACCGAAGAAGGCCGCATCGTGAAAGAAGGCCGGGGCTTGATTGATCAGTAGCTGTTGGCAGTCGGGGGTGGCAGTTTGCAGTGGCAGTCCAAAGTCCCAAAAGTTAAAATTTCTCCGAAGGGGGTTTGTATTTGCGGCTAAGGGCTACTTTCGCCGCGTTAACTTTTTTAATCTTTTCGTGTCATGCCTATCCCTTCGGTTCGGGGAATCGCGCCAGCGATTCTTCTCGCATTTTTTCTTTCGTCCCCGCTTTTTGCTCAAGCCCAGATACAGGGCAAATGGGAATGTTCCACCAAATCAGGTAGTTTCGACCCCAACACGCACTACAATGTGCGCTGTGGCGGTACGCTCCATTTCAAATCCGACCGGGTGCTCGAAAGCACTTGCGCGGATGGGTTTTTCCCCTCTGGTACTTACTGGGAAGTATTTGACAATCGCCTCACCTTGCGCGATTCGGGCGGCAAAGCCTTCGCTGATTTTGAAATCCGGGAAATAAGCGGCGAAAAACTCCTGCTCGTGCGCAAGGGAGTGCAGTACGCTTTTTCGCGCATTGAAAAATCAAGCGGGGCGGTGAGCAGCAGCGGGCAGTAAGAATTTTTGAACGTCCAAAAAAATGTCCAAGTAGCGTGGCCTACATCGCTTTTAGGAACGGGTGAATAATAACTTGTGGATTTCAGGTAGGTTCGTTTTTGCCCAGACAACTATCTTTTTGTGCGAATAGTGGGGCTATTTAATCAAAAAGATGGGCAGT
>JBJXFT010000381.1:0-19958 GCA_046155725.1 Saprospiraceae bacterium | reverse complement strand
AATCCCTTGGGGATTTTGGGGCGGCTGTATAGTTACTCACTTTTCAACCCGCCGCGAATGGAGCAGCAAGGCCAAAAAGAAACCCCAGGAGGCGCAGCAAGCAGGCCATCGGTGACCCTGTTGGAATTTTGTCTCAAACTTAAAACTGGTTTAATGCCCACTTCACGGCAGCCATTGATTTTTGCGCTGTAAATATTCAACCACAATCTTTTCACTTAAAAATTGAGTTTCAATGACACAGTTTGATTCGCTCGAAAACATCGAAGAAACCATCGAAAACACAGACAATGTAGCCGCCGAAGCCTCGGTGGAACAACTCGAAGAAGCCTCAGAGGTGACCGAAGTGGAGGATGAAGAGGAGGAAGGCAGCCAAGACGATCCGACGGAAGACGAAGAGGAAAAAGAGGAAGCAAACTGAGTTGGCCCGCGTGGTTAAAACTAAAGGCCCGACCATCTCCGAAAAGATGGCCGGGCCTTCTGTTTTTGTCCATTTGCAAGTTTTAAAACCCGGGCTGGGGCAAGAGCCGGCTTTTAAATATGCGCCTCGATTTTGTCTTTCAAGAATTGTTTGGTCTGTGCGCCCACCACCTTGTCCACCAGTTCGCCATTTTTGAAAAAGAGGAAGGTCGGGATGCCACGCACGTTGTTCTCCGAAGGGACAACCGGGTTTTCGTCCACATTGAGTTTGCCCACCACGGCTTTGCCCGCATATTCTTGAGAAAGTTCTTCCACCACGGGGGTCATCATACGGCAAGGGCCGCACCATTCTGCCCAAAGGTCAATTACCGTGAGTTTATCGCTGTCGAGCACTTCTGATTTGAAGTTTGAATCTGTGAATTCGTGTGCCATTTTTTTAAAACGATTTTGTTGTGCAAGTTTGAAATTCGGTTTTGAAACGCAAGGGTTGAAAATTGGTTGCAAAAGTAAAGATGCGGGGACGGGCGGGGCGGGCTTTCTTTCAAAAATGTCCGCGAGGGAACAAGGTGGCTCATTGCCTACACTACTGGACATTTTTCACACAACGCCACGACGACACTACGTCAAATTCGTTGTGGCGTTGTGGCGTTGTGGCGTTGTGTGAAAAGTAGTGTGCTCATTGCCCCAAAGTAGCAAACCAAGCCTGCAACAGCAAGAAAAACCTCGGCAAAAGCCCCGGCTCAAAAACAATGGGGAAGAAAAACCCAAAAACCGCCCCATAGTAGTGCGCAGTGTGGTCAATGTTGTCGCCCCCGCGCCGCGCCGCGTAGGCGCTGTACCAAAGGTAAAGTATGCCAAAAACAAACCCCGGAATGCCAATGGGGAGGAAGATGAGGGAGATCTCGCTGGTGGGCAAAATCAAAATAGAAGCGAACAGCACCGCCGCAACCGCCCCCGATGCCCCGATGCTGGCAAACCCAGGCGACTCCCGATATTTGAAATAAGTGGCGGAAGACGCCGCCACGATGGCCACCAAATAGAACACCAAATACAGAAGAAGGCCGAAATCCGGGAACACCATCGAGAACCACATCTCCACGACCCGGCCAAAAAAGTACAGCGTAATCATGTTGAAAATGAGGTGCATCGGGTCGCCGTGCAAGAACCCGCTCGTAAGCCATCGGTAGTATTCGCCGTCTCGGGCTTCTTGGTAAGGCCAGTGCTTCAACTTATAGGTCCAATAGTGCTTGTTGAAGGCCATGAACGAAATGAGGCAGGTAAATGCGATGATGATGTTGGTGATGGTAAGGATGTCGGCCATGCCTAAATTGTTGATTTGTCGAAGTGTTGAAATTGGCACCCCTCTCACATTCTCTCACCCCTCTCACATTCTCTCACCCCTCTCACATTCTCTCACCCCTCTCACATTCTCTCACCCCTCTCACATTCTCTCACCCATTGTGGTAAGGCTCGTTGCGAAGGATGGTCATGGCGCGGTAGAGTTGTTCGAGACAGAAAAGCCGCACCATTTGGTGGCTGAAAGTAAGTTTGGAAAGTGCCAGCGATTCGTTGGAGCGGGCGTAAACATCGGGCGAAAAACCGAAAGCCCCGCCAATGAGGAACACCATTTTTCGCCGCGAGTCGCCGAGCCTCCGTTCCACCCAACGAGCGAGCTCTACAGAAGTGAACTCCAACCCCCTTTCATCCAAAAGCACGAGCCAGTCATCTGGCGCAATTTTGGAAAGCACAAGTTTGCCCTCTTCCTTCTTTGTCAATTGCCCGTCCATGGTTTTCACCTTCGCATCGGGCAATAACACGAGGCTGAACGGCAGGTAATTTTTCAACTTTTTTTCAAACACCTCGATGCCCGCTTCCAGATACTTCTCGTTGGTTTTGCCAATGGCCCATAGTTCGACCTTCATAGATTAGGCGATTTGGAAAAGAGTTTAGAGGGGTTTAGGAAGGTTTAGAAGGGTTTAGAATTTTCAATACCGAATGCTCCAAAAATAAGGCATCTCCTCCTTGATATGGTCGTCCATGATTTTTTGGAGCGCGGTGCGGTATTCGGCTTCGTTCACTTTTTTGCCCTTGAGTTTTTTGGGCAAGGCAAGTTCCGTGGTCAGTTTTTTGGCTTCGATGCGGTTGGCAGTGATGAGCATCGCGCCGTTGTTCACATCCACCTCCAAGATGAGACCGGGCAAGCCGCAAAGCCGCTCCGGGCCGCCGCTGTGCGGGATGTCGAGCGCAAACCACACCACCATTTTTTGTTGTTTCACGGTGTCTTCCCAACTGGCGTTCATGCAAAGATGGCCGGCCACTTCCTTCAAGTCGTTCAAGATTTTCCAGTCTTGGCAGCGCAAAGAGTCCTGCACCAGATAGGTTTTGCTTTGCAAAGTAAGCCCATCGTACTGGGTGTTTTGCACAAAATCGCGCTTGACAAAAAACGTCTCTTTGCGCCAAGAGTAGCCCTCATCGTCAGGTTCGGCGCGTTCTTCCGAGTCCTCGTATTTCGTCTGCACAGGGTCGAAATGCAAGACCGTGTACACGCTCCATTCTGAGCGGGTGCCCGCCATATAGGCCGAGCGTTCTTTGCGCTGCTTGCTCATGTAACTGAGCGCCGCCATTTGCTTTGCCCAGTTTTGCGTCACTAAATAGCGGATGGTGCCTTCGGTGATGGGGGCCGGGCTGGGCGTTTCTTGGGCCGTGGCGGAAGTTTGAAGGAAAAAAAGAAGGGCGAATAGCAAGAGTATTTTTTGCATAAAAAGTGATTTTTGAAACAAGATAAGAGCCTATCCGAAAACCTATTCGAAAGCCGCGAATTCGGCGCACAAACACTTTTCGAGCGGTTTTATTTTTTCAAACAATTCCAATCTGCGTGATCCTCTCAATCCGCGCAAATCTGCCCCGTCCGCGCAATCCGCGTTCCCTACCTTCGCCACCATGAACCGCGCCACCCTCGTTTCCGAAATTTTCCGCAAAAAAACCTTCCTCTGCGTCGGCCTCGACACCGAACTCGCCAAAATCCCGCCCCATTTGCTCGGCTCGGACGACCCCGTTTTTGAGTTCAACCGCCAAATCATTGACGCGACGCGCCACCTGTGCGTGGCTTACAAACCCAACCTCGCGTTCTACGAAGCGCTCGGCCCTGATGGCTGGCAAACCCTCGCCCGCACAATCGCCCACATTGGTGACCAACATTTTGTCATCGCCGATGCCAAGCGGGGCGACATCGGCAATACCAGCCGGATGTACGCCGAAGCCTTTTTCCAGCGCCTCGGCTGCGACGCCGTCACCGTCGCGCCCTACATGGGCCAAGACAGCGTGGGCCCCTTCCTCGAGTTTGAAGGGAAATGGGCCATCGTGCTGGCACTCACCTCCAACCGAGGCAGCGAAGATTTCCAACTCGATTGGCTCGAAGATTCGCGGCAGCCGCTCTGGGAAAAGGTTTTGCGCCGCGCCCAGCATTGGGGAACGCCCGAAAACCTCATGTTCGTCGTCGGCGCCACCCACCCCGATGCCTTCGTCCGTGTCCGCGAAATCGCGCCCGACCATTTCCTACTCGTGCCGGGCGTGGGCGCGCAGGGCGGCGATTTGGCGGCCATTTGCCAGCACGGGCTGAACCGCGATTGCGGCCTGCTCGTCAATGCCTCGCGCAGCATCCTCTACGCCTCGTCGGGCGAAGATTTTGCGCAAAAGGCACACGCGGAAGCGAAAAGGTTCCAACAAGAAATGGAAACGTTGTTGAGAACGATGAACTATGAACGATGAACTTTTGATGCGCCGATGCTTTGACCTTGCCCGCCATTTTAAGAACGATGAACGATGAACAATTTATCCGCCGATGCTTTGACCTCGCCCGCCTTGGCGCAGGCAGCGTTTCGCCCAACCCGATGGTGGGCGCGGTGCTGGCGCACGAAGGCAAAATCATCGGCGAAGGCTGGCACCAACGCTGGGGCGAGGCACACGCCGAAGTCAATTGCCTTCGGGCTGTCGCTCTTGAAAACCAACACCTTGTCCCCTACTCTACCCTATTCTGCAACCTCGAGCCTTGTTCCCATTTTGGCAAAACCCCTCCTTGTGCGGATTTGATTTTGGAGAAAAAAATACGGCGCGTGGTGGTGTCAAACACTGACCCAAACCCGCTCGTGGCAGGCAAAGGGTTGGCAAAATTGAAGGCTGCGGGAGTCGATGTGGTGGAAGGAATTTTGGAAGAAGAAGGCCGTTGGCTCAACCGTGCTTTTTTTACTTGGATAACCCAAGGACGACCTCACGTCATCTTGAAATGGGCGCAAACCGCCGATGGCTTTCTGGGCAAGCAGGGCGAGCGGACAGCCATTTCTGGCCCAACTGCCTTGCGGCTCGTGCATCGTTGGCGGGCGGAATGCGATGCAATTTTGGTGGGGACTACGACGGCGGTTCTTGACAACCCCCGACTGGATGTGCGCCACTATTTTGGAAAAAATCCGCTCCGAATCGTGCTCGACACGCAAGGGAAAATCCCAGCCAGCCATCATCTGCTCGACGATTCCACGGAGACTTGGGTGTTTGGCCCTGCTCAAAAACTAATCGCCGCGAGCGGTCTTTACAGCCCAGCACATTTTTCTCAGACAAAAACTTTTCCTGTCGAAGGCGAGATTCCAATTCTTCAAATTTTGGAAGCGATGAAAAACGCCCACCGGGCCACGCTCCTCGTGGAAGGCGGGGCAAATGTGCTGAACCAATTTTTGGACACCGGCCTTTGGGACGAAATCCGGCTGCTCGAAAACCCTCGCCATTTGGGCGAGGGTGTGGCCGCGCCGCACATTCCTGCGAACGCGATTTTGAAAGAGCAATTTCAAATTGGGGAAGATGTGGCGCGTATTTTTGCGCATTCATCCTTTTGACAGGATTTACAAGATGAACAGGATTTTTATCCCAATCTTTTTATCCTGTAGATCCTGTCAAAAAAAAACCAAGTCTGCCAAAATTATGCACACCACAAAACTCGGCCTAAAACTCCCCACCGACCCGCGCTGGGTGAACCTCGCCGAAATAGACCTCGCCGAAATACTCTCCGACCACGCCTACTGCGAGCAAAAAGCCGCCACGGCCTGCATATCGCTCATTCAAGCGTACCCTGACCGCCTCGAATTGGTGGAAGAACTCGCGCCCATCGTCACCGAAGAATGGGGGCATTTCCGCATGGTGCTGGCCGAGCTCAAGAAGCGCGACCTGCGGCTGGGCCGCCAACGGAAAGACGAGTATGTGAACCAACTCCTTGCATTCCAACGCAAAGGGCTTTCGCGCGAGGACGCACTGCTCGACCGCCTGCTTGTGTGTGCCATGATAGAAGCCCGGAGTTGCGAGCGATTCCGATTGCTCTCGCTGCACTGCTCGGAGGAAGATTTGCGCGGCTGGTACCACAAGTTTATGGTAGCCGAGGCGGGGCACTACCGCCTCTTCCTTGACCTCGCCGACCTGTATTTTGAAAAAGAAAAGGCACAGGCCCGGTGGAAGGCGTGCCTCCATTTTGAAGCCGGCATTGTGCAAAACCTCGCCCCGCGCGGGGATAGGATGCATTAGAGCGTGTTTTAATTCCCCTCACCGGGTCAAAATCGCGGCTTTTTAGGCCATTTTTCATCTTTTTTCAGTCACATAGCCCCACTATGCTTCCTCAAAAAGTTGAAAACTGCCTCTAAAAATCCCCTGATTTTGCCTCCGGCAGGGAAATTAAAACGCGCTCTTAGATTGGCCGCTCAAAAACTACTTTTGCGCTTCTTTTCTCAAAACGTTTCTACTCATGGACTCGAACGAAGTGGTGAAAACCAGCGACATCACGCTCCGCGTGGGGCTGAACGCCGAACAAGTGCCCGTGCGCATCGAATGGGGCGCAAGCGACCGCAACGGCGGTGCGCTCGAAGAATGCAAGGCCATGGCCGTCGCCCTTTTTGACAAGGAACACCGCGACACGCTGCGCATAGACCTCTGGACCAAAGAAATGCAGGTGCTGGAAATGGACCGCTTTTTTTATCAAATACTCCGGTCGCTCGGCCAAACCTACCTTAAGGCTACGCAAAACAAAGAATTGGCCGAAGACATGGCAAAGTTCGCGCACTACTTCGGCGAGCAAACGCAGATTGTGCCAAAGGAAGAGTAGAGAATGCCTACTGCTCAATGCGTCAACAGCCCGTGGCAAATCCAGTTGGCGATGGCTTGGCGGTTGTTTTGCAGCACGAGCCGCTGCTGGTCCCAGTCGTTTTGGATGTTGGCAAGTTCGATGTACACCGCTCGGCGGGCGTATGTTTCCTTGAGCGTCCAAAGATAACGCGGGCTGACCGTGCCACTGTAGCCGCGCCCGCCTTGTGCTTTCCGATACTTGCTGGAGAAGGTTTGGTGGATGTGTTCCGCCATTGCCAAACTGGGCGCGCTCTCGGGGCGGTAGTAGAAAAAAACGTCTTGTTTTTTTTCCTGGCTGCGCGAGTCCACATGGATTTCGATGATGGTCTGATCCCCCAGTCCGACTTTCAAATGCTTCTCCGTCAGCGCGTTGATGATATCCGTGCGCTGGCGAAGGCGCTCTTTTTGGTCGTAAGGGATTTCGAGGCCGCCCCACACTTTCTCATCCTTATCGCAGATCAAATAATTGTCGTCGCGGATGCCGTCGTTGGGGTCGCGGACTATCATGTAGGCCGTGGCGCCGTGGCTGACGAGGAGGCGCAGGAGGCGAAGCGTCACATCGTAGGCATATTCGTCTTCGCAGAGCGTGTGGCCGGCGCGTTTGCCTTGCGCGCCCACGTCGGGGCCACCGTGGCCACTGATGAGGTAAAAGACCTTGCCCTTCATGCTCCGATTCAGCAGGGGTGTTTTCTGGTAGTTGGGCCCGAAAATGGAAAAAACGCGGCCGCCGCCATTGTCTTTCTCGCCGCCTGTGGCTACGTTGGGCAAAGGGCGCGGCTTGCTTTTCCCCGGTTCTTTTTCAGGGGGGATTACCGACGCAGAGACCATTTTGGTGGTGGAGGCATCGGGGCAATTGAGTTCGTGCCACGGCACCCATAGTCGTTTGTTTTCGATAAAATAGTCGGGGCGCAACGCCTTGCGCTTTGCCATTTTGTTGTATTCTTCAATGCGCTTAGCGGTTTTCCAATCGTCCAGACCAAGTGTGGTGCGGATGCTCTTCCCATTGTAAAGCACGACGAGCAAGGGCATTTTGTACATCGTGCCGGTGCGGAGGTTTTGAGCATCGAGGTTGTTGATTTTGAGAAAATGGCTAACGTTGCAGGCGTAGTCCGCGAGGCCGTAGCGGTCGAGCAAATCGAGCGCATCTTCGCCCGACTGGGCGGTGGCGGTCAAATAGTTTTGGCCTTCCGTGGCTGTTTGCGCATGGGGCAATTGGGGAAAGAACGCGCACAGGAGCGCACAAATCAAAAAGTTTTTGGACAAATCCATCTTGGTGGGAGTGTATGTTTTGTGCGGCAAAAGTAAGTTGGATTTGCAAATTTGCTTCCCCTTCAATCCGCCGCGCCGGACGAGAAGGCGAATGTTCCTTTTCAAAGATTTTGAAAACCGTGCTTTGATTTTTGCCACCTTTGCCCGCCATAGGGAACGATGAACTATAAACGATGAACGATGAACAACTCAACCCATTGAATCGCAAGAATTTGAGTTGGCATTATGCTTCCTTTATTTCCCACTCGTCCCTTAGGAACGGCGCATCACCACAAACGAAGAACGCTGCATGCAAATCATCCCATCCTTCGACCTGCTCGATGGCAAACTTGTCCGTTTGCGGCAGGGCGATTTCGAGCAAAAAACCGAATACGATGCCAGCCCCCTCGAATTGGCGCAGGAGCTCGAAGCAGCCGGCATCCGCCGCCTTCACATGGTGGACCTCGACGGCGCGAGAACGGGCCGCCCCGCCAACCTCCACATACTCGCCGAAGTAGCCGCCCACACCCGCCTCGAGATTGACTACGGCGGCGGCTTGCGCAGCATTCCCTCGCTCAAACAGGTGTGGGACGCGGGCGCAATGCTCTTTTCGGTGGGCAGTGTGGCCTTGCTGGCGCAAGACGAATTCTCCGCGTGGGTCGAAAAGTTTGGCCCCGAGCGCTTCCTCGTCGGGGCCGATGTGCGTGAACGGCAGCTAGCCGTGCACGGTTGGGTGGAACAGACGCAAGTGGGCATTTTTGACTTTTTGCGCAATATGCAAACGCTCGGCCTCCAGAATTTTACCGTCACAGACATTGCCCGCGATGGCGAGCTCTCTGGCCCTGGGCTTGACCTTTACGGCGATATTCTTGCTCAATTTCCAGACATCCAACTTGTAGCAAGCGGCGGGGTAAGAGATGTGGCCGATTTGGAAGCATTGCGCGAAATCGGTTGTTCCGGGGCCATAGTCGGCAAGGCCTTTTTTGAGGGCAAAATCCCGCTCCAATTTTTCAGGGTCTATTCAAAAGTATAGTAAGGTTGTTTGGCAAATTGATGGCTGATTTGAGGCTTGCCCCAATCACCAATTGCCAATCACCAATTTACAATCACCAATTCTGTATGACTGAACAAGAACTGCTCCGCCGCGAATCGCTCGCCAAACTCCGCGAGCTCGGCATTGACCCCTACCCTGCCGAAATGTTTGAGGTGACGGCCAATGCCGCCGACATCGTGGCAAACTATCAGGAAGAGGTGCTGGAAGACGGCACCAAAAACCGCCTCAACTATCACTCGGTGGCACTCGCCGGGCGCGTCATGGCAAGCCGGGAGGCGGGCAAGGCGATGTTCATGAACTTGCAGGATTCGAGCGGGCGGATTCAACTGTACCTGCGGCGCGATGATTTCGTGAATAGTGTCGGGGTGACTTTGAGTCACCCCGACACTACGACTACTACGAACGAAGCACCCATGTTCGACATCGCTATCAAAAAACTCCTCGACCTCGGCGATTATGTGGGCGTGAAAGGTTTTGCGTTCCGCACCAAGACTGGCGAGGTGAGCGTGCACGTGCAGGAATTCAAGTTTTTGGCAAAAAGCCTGCGCCCCATGCCGGTGGTCAAAAAGGACGCGGAGGGCAATGTGTTCGACGCTTTCACCGACCCGGAACTGCGCTACCGGATGCGCTATGTGGACTTGACGGTGAACACGGAGTTCCGGCAGATTTTCCTGAAAAGGGCGAAACTCATCAAAACGATGCGGGAATATCTGGACGAACTCGGGCTGCTGGAAGTGGAAACGCCCATCCTTCAGCCGATTCACGGCGGGGCGGCAGCAAGGCCGTTCACCACCCATCACAACACGCTGGACATGACGCTTTACCTGCGGATTGCCAACGAGTTGTATCTGAAACGCCTCATCGTGGCGGGCTTCGACGGGGTGTACGAATTTGCCAAAATGTTCCGCAACGAGGGCATGGACCGCACCCACAACCCGGAGTTCACCGCCCTCGAATTTTATGTGGCGTACAAGGATTACCACTGGATGATGGACGTGACGGAGCAGATGCTGGAACGGGTGGCGAGGGCCATTCACGCCGAAGGCGGAAGTACGGCGCAGGTGGGCGACAACACCATCGAATTCGCCGGCCCTTACCGCCGCCTGACCATGTTCGATGCCATTCAGGAATACACGGGGATAAATGTGGAAACTGCCGACGAATCCGAACTCCGCAGTTATTGCAAAAAGGAGCACATCGAATTGGACGCTTCGATGGGGAAGGCCAAATTGATTGATGAGATTTTTGGCGCGAAGGTGGAAGGACACCTCCTCCAACCGACTTTCTTGATTGACTACCCGATGGAAATGTCGCCGCTCACGAAAAAGCACCGCATCAAGCCCGGTCTCGTGGAGCGTTTTGAATTGTTCGTGAACGGCAAGGAAGTCGCCAACGCTTACTCGGAACTCAACGACCCGATTGACCAGCGCGAACGCTTCGAGGAACAGCTCAGCCTCGCTGCCCGTGGCGACGAGGAAGCGATGGCGATGGACGAAGATTTTCTCCGCGCCTTGGAATATGGCATGCCGCCAACTGCGGGCATCGGCTTTGGCATTGACCGATTGGCGATGCTGTTCACCGGGCAAAGCTCGATTCAGGAGGTGCTGTTTTTTCCGCAGATGAGGCCGGAAGGGAGTGGGCAGTAGCAGTCGGCAAGATTGGATTGCGCAATAGGCATTTCATAAGCAAAGATTGGTGGCCTTTTTTTAGAGGCCACCAATCTTTGTTTATGGGAAATACCGATAGATTTCTTTTCGATGCAGAACCCTCATGAAAACAAAAACATCTTCTTCGATTTTTACTCCAATTCGATAGTCGCTGACCCTAATCCTGTAGTAATTTTCATGGCCTTCCATCTTTGCAAAGTGAGGGATTTCTTCCAAAGAATCCATGTTTGGAATTGTCTCGAAGCAAAGGTCTTTGATTTTCTGAAACGCAGGAGTTCCGCGCAGGCCTTTTAAATCTTTGACAAAACGAGAAGCGTATTCGATGTCGAGCATACTGAATATCTCTTGAGATTTAAGCCTAGTGCATTTCCATTTCATCTGCTTCCAACACCGCAAGTGCCTCCATTCGAGAAAGACGGGGGTCTTGTTCTGCTTCCAAAATAGCCTCGCCCAGCCCAAAATCTTCTAATGCCTCCAGCAATTTTTTGTAGCGTTCTACCGGAACAACTACGTATGCAGGCTTGCCTTGGGCATCCAGAATAACTTGCTCGTTTTCTAAAACCTGGGAATCAATCATGGCATGTCATTTTTATTACGTTGGCAAAAGTAGGGTTTTGAATTGAAAAACATAAGGAGCGATTTTCTTTGAAAGGATGCTTTGCGCTACCTTGCCCCACCATGCGCATCCGCCTACTGCTCCTCCTCATTGCCGTTTTCTACCTCCTCTCACTCCTGTATTCTGAGCGGGCACGCGCCACTTTGGATGGCAGCGATTCCTGGGGCTACTATGTGCATCTGCCCGCATTCTTGCTCTATCACGATACGGGCGACTACTCCAAAACCATCGCCGCTTGGCAAGCCAATTATCCGAACAAATCCGACCCACGCCGCGACGCTTACGGCATCCGACCTACGCCGACGGGAAAGTTTGCGGTGAAATACCCGATTGGCCTGGCCCTGCTCGAAAGCCCGTTTTTTTTGATGGCGCACCTTTATTGCCTCGTTGGCAGCGCCCATCTTGCCGACGGGTTTAGTGCGCCCTACGCTTGGGCAATTGCCCTTTCGAGTTTGTTTTTCGCGGTTTTGGGCTTGTTTTTCTTGTTCAAAAATCTCCGTTTCTACTTTTCAGAAAAGATAAGCCTGATTGCCACGGCCATGGTTGGCCTTGCTACCAACCTCTTTTTCTTTGTCGCCTACACGCCGGGCATGGCGCACCCAGCGGCATTTTGCCTGATTGCTTTTCTGATTCTGGCTACCCGGCGTTGGCACGAAAACCCGACGCAGCGCAATGCGTTCGCCCTTGGCTGTACGCTGGGCTTCATTGCGTTGGTGCGCACACAGGATTTGGTTGTGGCGGTCGTACCCTTGCTTTGGGGCATTGGGCGTTGGCGGGATGTGCCTGCGCGAGCACGCTTTTTATGGGAGAAAAAATCGAGCGTAGGCGCGGCGGGCTTGGCATTCGCGCTCGCGCTTTTGCCGCAGGCGGTGTATTGGAAATTCGTGAGCGGCCAATGGTGGCACTATGGCTATCAGGGCGAAACGTTCGATTGGTCGCAGCCGCACATTTGGCAGGGCTTGTTCAGTTTCCAAAATGGTTGGCTGATTTATACGCCTGTGATGGCTTTGGCACTTTGGGGGATTTTGCGTTTGCGCCGCCATGCGCCCCATTTGCTGCTGCCGATGTTGGTTTTCCTGCCCCTGCACTGGCTCGTCAGTTATGCGTGGTGGTGCTGGATGTACATCAACGGCTTTGGCTCGCGCCCGATGGTGGATGCTTACGGCCTGTTGGCGTTCCCGCTGGCGGCTTGGATGGCAGGGCAAAAAAGGACTTGGATTCTGCTGCTCGTGCTTGGCGGCTTCGTCGTGCTCAATCTGTTCCAGACTTGGCAAACCCAACACGGAATATTCTGGTCGGAGCGTGGCAACTGGGCTTTTTACAAAGAAATTTTTGGGCAAACACGCGGCTCGGAGCGGGCGCTCTCTGCTTTTGAAAGTGGGGAAGTGCAGCCCCCAGAGCCGTTGCGATTTTCAAAAACTTTGTTTGTCAAGTCAACAAGCGATGCCCCTGAAAATACAACCCAAGTGGGCGGGCGCACCGCAACCAAATGCCCCAGCGAATTCAACCAAACCACGACGCTCGCAAACGACACGACCCGCCTCTTGCCCGGCGATTGGTTGCGCGTGTCGGCGGCGGCCTTTGTGCCAAAAGATTCGACCGCCCGCTCGGTGGACCAACTCGCCAAACTGGTGGTGGACTTCACGGACCCAAAAGCGCAAGTGCTGAAGTACCGCGCCCTCGCTATCGGCACGCACATCGGCAACCCAAACTACATTTTGTGGAAAATCAAAGGCACAGGCGAGTGGGGAGAAGCCTCTTTTTTTGTGATGGTGCCAATGGGTTTTGATGCGGGCAGCCGCCTGAAAATGTACGTCTGGAACCCGCATGGGCAAGCGGTTTTTCTGAGCGAGTTGCGGGCGGAGCTGTGGCGTTGAGTGCGCCCTCCAACGTTCTCGGTCAATTTCCAAAACTCTCCACGCCCTTCTTTGCCTCCAGCCCAATCTTCGCACCTTCCTCCAGCATCCGTTGGAAAGCCGCTTCGAAATTGTTTTCGATTTCCCCATCCAAAATGGCCTCGCGCAGGGCGGTCTTGATAATGCCCACCTCTCTGGAAGGTGGAATCTCAAAAGTTTCCATGATGACTTCGCCCGTGATGGGTGGCTGCCAAAGGCGGAGGCGGTCGGCCTGGCTCACCAAGGCCATGCGTTCCTTGAGGTACTCGTAGCCCTCCAAATAGCGGCGCATTTTCTGCGGATTTTTGGTCGTGATGTCCGATTCGCAGAGTTTCATCAACTCCTCAATGTCAGCCCCCGCGTCGAAAAGGAGGCGGCGCACCGCCGAGTCGGTCACCTGCTCTTTGGTCAGCGAAATAGGCCGCAGGTGTAGCAGAACCATCTTTTGCACGAACTCCATTTTCGAGTCGAGCGGCAGGCGCATCTCACGAAAAATCTTCGGCACCATCTTCGCGCCCAGCCATTCGTGGCCGTGGAAAGTCCAGCCCCCTCCTTCTTGGTCAAATTTTTGGGTGGCCGGCTTTGCGATGTCGTGCAGCACTGCCGCCCAGCGCAGCCAGAGGTTGTCGGAGCGGTGGCACACATTGTCCAGCACCTCCAAGGTGTGGTAAAAATTGTCCTTGTGGCCGCGCCCGTTGCGGTCTTCCACACCTTGCAGCGCGACCATTTCGGGGAAAATCAATTTCAGCAAACCACTGTCGAACAGCAATTTAAACCCCACCGATGGCTTCGGGGTCATCAGGATTTTCTCCAACTCTGTGGCGATGCGCTCCTTTGAAATGATGTGGATGCGGCTTTTGTATTTGGCAATGCCGTTGAAAGTGGAAGGCTCGATTTCAAAACCCAATTGGTTGGAAAAACGAATAGCGCGGAGCATCCGCAGCGGGTCGTCAGAGAAAGTCTGGCCCGGGTCGAGCGGGGTTTTGATGATTTTGCGCTCCAGATGTTCGAGGCCGTTGAAAGGGTCAATGATGTGGCCGAAATCGGCTTCGTTGATGCTCATGGCCAGCGCGTTGATGGTAAAGTCGCGGCGGTTTTGGTCGTCTTCGAGCGTGCCTTGTTCCACATCGGGCTTGCGGCTGTCAGGGCTGTAACTTTCGCGCCGCGCCCCCACGAACTCATATTCGACTCCCTCGCAACGCAGCATGGCCGTGCCAAAACGCTGGTACACCACCACTTTCGGCCTTGGCGAAAGCCGCCCTGCCACGGCTTCGGCCAATTGGATGCCATCGCCCACGCACACAATGTCAATGTCTTTGGTGGGGCGGCCCAACAGACGGTCGCGCACATACCCGCCCACGACATACGCGGGCGCACTCAACTCGCGGGCGCATCGGCCTACTATTTCGAATACCCGGCGCTCGTAAGGCTCTATGTTGAAAAACATGGGAAGTAAATGTGGCGAATAGAGCAATGTAAAATAAGAGAAAACAAGTTGCCGCACTTCAGCCCACGACTTTAGTCGTGGGATAAAAAAGGCAATTGCACAAGATTGGTTTGATGAAACTACCCACTACAAGCCCCCGCCATTTCCATTTCTATCCGTTCGTTGGCCAACTCGTAATTCAAGTTCGAGTACACCTCCTCGATTTCTTCCAAAATGGCAAACAGCGTGGCGGGTTCCATTTCCGTCACAAGCCGCGCACGGTAAGGCTTGATGTCTGGCAGACCTTTGAAATAGGGCGCATAGTGGCGGCGCATTTCGAGCACCCCGAGTTTGGGGCCTTTCCAAGCGAGACTGTCGCCCAAGTGTTGGCGGGCAGCGGCCACCCGCTCGTGGATGTCTGGCGGCGCGAGCAGTTCGCCCGTAGCGAAGTAATGCTTGATTTCGCGGAAAATCCAAGGGTAGCCGATGCTGGCGCGACCGATCATGATGCCATCGGCGCCAAAGCGGTTTTTGTAGCTCAATGCTTTTTGAGGGCTGTCCACGTCGCCGTTGCCGAAGATGGGGATGTGGATGCGCGGGTTGTTTTTCACGCGGGCAATCCATTCCCAATTGGCCTCGCCCTTGTACATCTGGGCGCGGGTGCGGGCGTGGATGCTGAGCGCTTGGATGCCCACGTCTTGCAGCCGCTCGGCCACTTCCATGATGTTGATGGTAGAATCGTCCCAGCCGAGGCGGGTCTTGACGGTGACGGGGCGGCTGGTGGTTTTCACGACGGCTTCCGTCAGCCTGACCAACTGTGGAATATCGCGCAGGAGACCCGCCCCAGCCATTCGACAAGCCACTTTTGCCACAGGGCAGCCAAAGTTGATGTCAATCACATCGGGGTTTTTGGCTTCGATGATTTCGGCGGCCTCGATCATGTTTTCCAATTGCCCGCCGAAATACTGAATGCCCACAGGCCGCTCGTAATCGAAGATTTCAAGTTTTTGGAAAGTCTGTTTTGCCTCGTGCACCAGCCCGTCTGCCGAAATAAACTCGGTGTACACCATGTCCGCGCCCTGCTCTTTGCAAAGTTTGCGGAACGGCGGGTCGCTCACGTCTTCCATGGGGGCGAGGAGGAGGGGGAAATCGCCGAGTTCTACGTTGCCAATTTTGACCATGGCACAAAGGTCGGCATTGTTGTGGATTTGGCGATTTGGTTATTTGTGGATTTATCAAACCCGCTCGTGCCATTTGCTCTCCCCCATCTCTGTCACTTTCAATTTTTTCTTGTTTTCCAAATGAACCCGCAGGCCAAGCAGGGCGGCTACTTCTGCGCTGTCTTTCTGGCTTTCCACTAATTTTTCTGGCGTGAAGTATTGCTGCACAAAATGGGTGTCAAAATCCGCGCTCACGAACGCAGGGTGGTTCAGCACAAATTGGCCGAACGAAAGGGTAGTCGCCACGCCTTCCACCGTGTAGTCGGCGATGGCCCCCTTCATTTTTTGAATGGCTTCGGCGCGGGTCGCGCCATGCACCACGAGTTTGGCAAGCATCGGGTCGTAGTAAATCGGCACTTCCATGCCTTCTTCAAAACCGCCATCTACCCGGATGCCGGGGCCGCTGGGGATGCGGTATTTTTCCAACGTGCCGACGCTGGGCAGGAAGTTGTTCAATGGGTCTTCGGCGTACACGCGGAGTTCGAGCGCGTGGCCGTTGATGCGCAAATCCTCTTGGGCAAAAGGCAGTTTTTCTCCTCGTGCCACACGAATTTGAAGTTCTACCAAATCCAACCCAGTAATCATTTCCGTCACCGGGTGCTCCACTTGGAGGCGGGTGTTCATTTCCAAAAAGTAAAAATTCCGCTCGGCATCCACCAAAAACTCCACGGTGCCAGCCCCGATGTAATCGCAGGATTTGGCGACGCGGACGGCGGCTTCGCCCATGGCGCGGCGCAGTTCCGGCGTGAGGATGGCCGAGGGTGCTTCTTCCACCACTTTCTGGTGGCGGCGTTGGATGCTGCATTCGCGCTCAAAGAGGTACAAGATGTTTCCGTGCGTGTCGCCCATCACCTGCACCTCTATGTGGCGCGGGCTGGTGACGTATTTTTCGATAAAAACCGCGCCGTCGCCGAAGGCCGACACCGCCTCCGAAATGGCGCGTTCCATTTGTTCCTGCGTGTCTTCCTCGCGTTCCACCAAGCGCATACCCTTGCCACCACCGCCCGCCGAGGCTTTGATCAGGATTGGGTAGCCGACGCGCCGGCCGATCTCTTTGGCCATCGCTACATCGGTGATGGCCTCCTCGATGCCTGGCACCATGGGCACGTTGAATTTTTTGGCGGCTTCCTTGGCGGAGAGTTTGCTGCCCATCACCTCGATGCTGTGCGGGCGCGGGCCGATGAAAGTGATGCCTGCTTCTTCCACCGTGCGGGCAAACGCGGCATTCTCGCTCAAAAAACCATAACCTGGGTGAATGCCGTCCACGCCCAACCGTTTGGCGGCTTCGATGATTTTGTCGCCCCGCAAATAACTCTGGGCAGAAGGCGCGGGGCCGAGCAGCACGGCTTCATCGGCGAAGCGAACGTGGGGCGCGTGGCGGTCGGCCTCCGAATACACGGCCACGGTAGCGATGCCCATCCTGCGGGCGGTACGCATTACGCGCAAGGCAATTTCGCCCCTGTTGGCGACGAGGATTTTTTTCATGGGATAATGAACGGGGAAATGAATAGATGTTCAGGCTACCGCAAACCCGGAGTAAGCGCGGGCGTAGGGTGGTTGAAAGCCCAGCACAATGTCTTGTTTGTCAACGCCCATTTGAATCAACACGTCCACGACCTCTCGTTCCGTGTTGTTGCACTGAAACCAGATTTTCCCGTCTTTGATATCAAAGTGAAAAATCGGCGAGAAGATAAACTTGGGGCCGTCCCAGCCGATGTGAAGCGCCTGAAAACTGTTGCGCTCCCGGTCTGCTATGACTTGGGCTGTTACCTCTGGCATATTGGCGATGTGGGCATCTTTGGCAAAATCCGTGAGAAACCCGACGAGGATGTTCTGGTACTTTTTTATTTTATCCATTGCACGATGATTTCGTTGACTGGGTCATAGACCAAAATCTTGCCCTGAATGCGCTCAATTGATTTTCGGATGACGGTTTTTTGAAAAAAAGTCAGAAAAATGCCCTCTGGGATTGCCAAGAACAGCACCCTATCAGGCTCAAATATTTCCAACGCTGTGGCATAGTCCACGAATTGCCCGACTGCTTTGTGCAGCTCGTTAACGGTGGACGGCCCGATAAAACTCTTGATTTCCACCGCGATTTTCTGCTCTCCTTTTTCTGCTGCAATCAATGGCTCTGCACCCAAGTCAATCTCGTACAGCACGTCCTCCACGCGCATTTTGTAAGGGTCGTGCGTGATGAGCCAGCCATCCTTTTGAAGGGCGTTTATTACCTGATTGTGGAAAAAATCTTTGGCCACGGCATGAACTTGGATGCAGTGCCAAAGATACAGCACGGATGCTCATGCCACTACATTCTCTTTTTCTAAAAACCACTCCTGAATAATTCTATACCGCCAGCGCCAGGCCCCGCCGCTGCTCGTCAGTTGGCGCTTGAGCAACCTTAGCACCCCATTTTTGTTTTTCCAAAAATACAAGCCGGAATGCCGTTTCGGCGCAGCATCATGAACATTTCCGACCTCCTCCACCGCGCCCTGCGCCTCGAATGGCTCAGCCCTCAAGAAGGTGTTTTCCTCTTTGAAAATGCTCCCACCACCGAACTGATGTACGTCGGCAATGCCATGCGCCAGCACCACGTTCCGGGCGACACGGTCACTTGGATCATTGACCGCAACTCGAACACGACCAACGTGTGCATCGCCAACTGCAAGTTCTGCAACTTCTACCGCCGGCCCGGTCACGAGGAATCGTACACCACCACGATGGAGGAATACCGCGTGAAAATCGAGGAAACGTTCCGGCTCGGCGGCGAGCAATTGCTTTTGCAAGGCGGCCACCACCCCGACCTGGGGCTGAAGTTTTATGCCGATTTGTTCCGTCAACTAAAATCCGAATACCCCAACCTGAAACTCCACGCGCTGGGGCCGCCAGAGATTGCCCATGTCTCAAAATTGGAGGGCATGAGCCACTACGATGTGCTGGCGGCATTGCAATCTGCTGGGCTGGATTCGTTGCCCGGCGCGGGCGCGGAAATCTTGGACGACCGGGTGAGGCGATTGATTTCCAAAGGAAAATGTGGCGGCCAAGAATGGCTCGACGTGATGCGGGCGGCGCACAAACTGCACTTGACTACGTCGGCCACCATGATGTTCGGCCACATCGAAACCAACTTGGAGCGCATGGAGCATTTCGCCGCCATCCGTCAGGTGCAGTCGGAAAAGCCAGCGGGGGCGAACGGTTTTCTGGCATTTATCCCCTGGCCGTTCCAAGACGAAGACACGATTTTGAGAAAAATAAAACGCGCCCGCAATGCCGTCACGGGCGACGAATATGTGCGCATGATAGCCATGAGCCGCATCATGCTGCCCAATGTGCGAAACATCCAAGCCTCTTGGCTGACGGTGGGCAAACAGGTAGCACAGGTGTGCCTCCACGCGGGCGCGAACGATTTTGGCAGCATCATGATCGAGGAAAATGTGGTGTCGGCAGCCGGCGCGCGGTTTCGGTTCACGGCGGATGGGATTCAGGCGGCCATTCGGGAGGCTGGTTTTGTGCCGCGATTGCGCAACCAACAGTACGAGTTTCGGGAGTTGCCGCAGGGCATGGCGCAGCAGGAGTTGGATCGGGTGGCTATGGTGGTGGATTGAAATGGGGTCCAGGGTTCGGCGACTGATTTTTCTTGACAACAATAAAATACCTTTGTCAAAAACTTAAGCATGAAAGTTCTAACCGTTGGTGATTTGAAAACCAATTTCTCCGAAGTTTTGAAGGCAGTCCAAGTGGGCGAGGAATTTGCCATTGCTTTCGGAAAGCGCAAAGAGGTAGTGGCTTATTTGATTCCAAAGCATTTGCAGAAAAATGGAAAGCGCAAGATTGGTATTTTGGAAGGCAAGGCCTCAATTACATTCAAGGACGATTTTAAAATGACTGCCGAAGAATTTTTAGGCCAATGAAAGACCTGCTTGATACACAAAGGTACTTACCACAAAGACCCGTTTGACAGGATGTTGATTTGGCAAGCGATATGCCACAAAATGCCTTTAGTAAGCAAAGACCGCATAATCGCGCTGTATAGTTCGGAAGGACTGACGGTGGTCTGGAAATAAAAACGCCCCGTCAGTCAGCGAATCGCTGACTGACGGGGCGTTGTCAATCAATAATCAAAATCAACTCTCCAAAGCAGCCGCGCCGCTCACGATCTCGCCCAATTCGGTCGTGATCGCTTCCTGTCGCTTCTTGTTGTAGAATATTTTCAGTCCCTTGAGCAGTTCCTCCGCGTTTTCCGTCGCCTTGTCCATGGC
>JBJXFT010000352.1:0-10048 GCA_046155725.1 Saprospiraceae bacterium | reverse complement strand
AAAAAACCTGTTGCACGGTACTTTTGAAGCTTGTACTTTTGCCCCGTCCCTCATTTCAAAAGATAGTCTCTCCACTATACTAAGATTGGCAAAAGGAAGTTTTTACGCCCGTTTTGCCGCCACTTGGTACGTTCCGCCCATTGTCTCGCGGTTCGATTTTCATTTTTTTTAAAAACATTTTTTTCAAAAACCGGGCAATGGTGAAGGTGTCTCTGAACGCTCTCTTTAGGGAAGTTCATGGTGCATCGTTTTAAAATTCACTATTGCTCAAAACCATGCTGCTTATGAACACGAAATTTCGTGCAGGGTGGTTGGCAGTGGCGCTTCTCTGCGCTGCCAGCTGGCTTTCCGCTCAAAGGTCAACGGTCAACGAGTTGCTCACCCGCGCCGATCGGCAGTTTGACCTTCTCTCCTACAACCTCGCCATCAAAACCTACGAAGATGTACTCAAAGAAGAGAAGACCAACGCACACGCCCTCGCCCGCATCGGCGATTGCAACTTCCAACTGAACCGCCCCGAAAAGGCGCTCGATTGGTACAAACAAGCCCTCAACACCTATAACATGGAGAGCGACGTGCCGCTCCGCTATGGCAAGGCGCTGATGCAAACGGGCGACTACGATGGGGCGAAAGACCAATTCCTTCTGTATGCCGAAACGGACGAAAAGGTGGGGCGGCATTTTGCCAACGTAGCCGACTACGCTATCAAAAACGACAAAAAAGAATCGCAGTGGCAGGTGAAAAACGAAGCGGTGAACACGGCTTCAGCCGATTATGGCGCGGCATTTTACTACACCCGCGTGGCTTTCAACTCTGCCCGCACCGACATTGTGCAAAAAGGCAAGCCTGCCGCTGACCCACAGGGCGGCAACACCAACTACCTTTTCGTGAGCCAACGCAACCCGGAGAGCGACCTGCTCCAAAAGCCTTCGTTCTTGCGCTCGGATGTGCAGAACAACCGCAACGAAGGCCCCGTCAGTTTTTCGTCTAATGGCCGCCGCGTGGCGTTTTCCCGCAACAAATTCATCAGCGGCACGCGCCAGATTGCCGAGTCGGGCATGAACATGAGCATCTACATCGCGGATGTGGACGAAGGCACCTGGAAAAACGTGAAAGCGTTCCCATACAACGGCTCCAACTTTGCCGCAGGCTTTCCTTGCCTTTCGCCCGACGGCAACAAACTGATTTTTGCCTCTACGCAGCCAGGCGGTTTTGGCGGTTGGGACATTTATGTTTCCAACTTGACGGCATCGGGCTGGAGCGAGCCGCGCAACCTTGGCACCCCGCTCAACACGCCCGGCAACGAGGTCACGCCATTTTTCGATGGCGAAGATTTGTATTTCTCTTCTGATTGGCACAAGGGTTTTGGCGGCCTCGATGTGTTCCGCGCATCGCTGGGCCGCGAGGAAATCACGGAGGTTTTCCACCTCGGCCCTGGCGTGAACTCGCCCCGCGACGACTACGGTTTTATCTTCAATTCCAACGACAACATCGGCTACCTCACCAGCACCCGCAGCGGTGGACGCGGCAACGAGGACATCTGGATGCTCACGAAAAAATGGGACGACGAAAAGTTTTCCGCCCGCAGCCGCGATGCCCGGAGCGTGGACAGAACCGACCGTTATGTCAGCGACAGCAGAGACCAATACCGGGACGAAACTTTCCGCCCGCAGGAATATTCCACGCCTGGCGACATGGATTACACCGACCAAAAGCGCGGCGAAAAAGGCTCTAGCCGGCTCCACCTCTTGGTGGCCGACGAGCGCGGCTTCCCGCTCACCGACGTGGACGTTGACCTTTCTGACTGCTATGGCGGCAAGGGAATCACCGGCGGCGATGGCAAGTTTTATTTTGACGAATTGCTTCGCCCGATTGATTGCAGTGTTTCGCTTCGCAAAAAGGGTTTCCGCGACGCGACCATCGCTTTGCGCGATTTTGGCAAAAAAAATATCAAGGTTTCCCTTGGCAACGATGTGCGCGAGGAGTTCCGCGGCTACGTCTACGATGCACGCACGCAAGCGCCCATTCGCGGGGTGACGATACAATTGCAGATTGCCGATGGTGTGCTGGAGACCACTACCGACGAGGCGGGCTTCTACTCCGTCAATGTGGAGCCCGGCCTTACCTATCTGGTTACCTACAACAAATACGGTTACACCGACGCGGTGGTGCGCACCAATTTCCCGTACAACACCAACAACCGCATTGCAAACGTAGACCTCGACAAAACCTACGACGACCGCAGCACTCCCAGCAGCACAGCGAGGCGGGACGACTATGAGGTGTACGACCGAACTGCCCGCCCGATAGTCTACGATGACGTGAGCAGCAGATTGCCCAGCAGCAGCACGACCCGCATTTACCAGCGCGAGCGCCCGGCAGCTGCAAAAACACCTGAGCCAGACAAGTTCAATGGATACTCCATCCAACTGGCAGCGATGCCCGAAGAGCCGAACGATGCCCGCTTGCGCACTTACGAACCGTTGACCAATATTGCGGACATCTACGTCAAGTCGGAAGACAAGATGAACAAAATCCGCCTCGGCATTTTCCCCACAAAGGGAGAGGCGGAGGAGGCTTTGAAAAAAGTTTTGAAAGACAAAAACTACAAAGGCGCATGGGTGGTAGAAGAGTATGGCGCGGACGAAACGCTGATACTCGGCAATGAGAACCTGTCGCCTGTGCAGCACAGCATGGATGCCAAAATAGGCAAAGGCGGCAATGCAGCCGTGCGCTACGCGATTCAATTGGGTTCGTTTGCTTCGGAAAAATCTATCTCCATCAGCGATTACACCCGACTTGACGGCCTCGGCAACCTGTATTCAAAATCTGAAAACGGTTTCACAAAAGTGCGCCTCGGCGTGTGGGGCAACCACGCGGAAGCCGAAGTCGCAAAAGCCGATGCCATCCGTCGCGGGTTCCCCGATGCTACCATCATCACAGAACGAGCGGATGACCCGAACATCAGGGACTTCCTGTATTCTGGGGCGTTGCCGGCACCCACAACGCAAACCAAAAGCCTGAAGACCATTCAAAAAGGAAGCGACGCGCCGGCTCCTATTGTGTACAGCACAACCTCCGACACGAGATTCCCATACTATGTGCGCATCGCCACGTACTCCAACACTGACAATTTTGATGCTTCGCTCATAAAGGGGCTTGGCACCATAGAATATCGGAAATCCGAGACACCCGGCATGACGATCATACTTTTGGGCAGTTACGCAGATTTTGACACTGCAACTACCATTTCCTATAAAGTTGCCAACCTCGGCTTCGAAGATGCCTACGTCGTAAAAGAGGAAAAAGGGAAATTGGTGCGGAAAGAATAGGCGCAAGGTCAAAAAGCCATCGCAAGAAAGTAAAAAGCAAATCGGTTCGCTGGGGCATCCTGACGGACCGATTTGCTTTGACCGGCGGCTTTAGAGGCTGTTTGAGTTATTCCCAAAAACAATTCCCGTGATGCCCCGTGATTTTATTGCGGATTCCTCGGACTGTCAAGAATTGGCAAAATTTGCCCGCAAATTTTTGGCACAAAAATTGGCTATAAATAAGACGGCATTACCTTTACCGCCGATTTCCTCCCTGTCTCATGGACTGATTTGCAGCACGCCCGATTTCTTTTTTGTAGCTGTAAAGTCCCTTCCTTCGTAGTAATAATTTTATCAACCCTCTTGGGGTTTTACGGTCAGTGCTTTGTCATGGAACGGCTTTTGCCGTATGCCTGACAAAACAGGGCTTCGAAGATTCTATTGTAGGCATCAATTTTGTTTTCATTCAAGGCAGTCCAAATGCTAACCAATATGCTTGTGAATATTACAACGCCACTCTCTCCGCTTCGCCGAATGTTTACGTTCGCGCTCTTGCTTTCCGCTTTTGGCTTCGCGCCAAACCTGACAGCCCAAGACATCCACTTCTCACAGTATGGCAACTCGCCCCTCAACCTGAACCCCGCACTGGCGGGAGTGTTCGGGGGCGATATGCGTTTTGTGGGCAACTTCCGCCAACAATGGCGCTCGGTGCCAGTGCCCTACACCACCTTCTCCGGTTCGGTAGAAAACAAAGTCTATTGGTCCGAGGGGCGCTACGACCGCTTTATCACGGCATCGCTCTTGCTCAACTATGACAAGCAGGGCGACCTCGCGCTCAAGTCGTTGCAAGTGGGCATCCCCATTGCCGTGACCGTGCCGATTGGCAGGACCCACTTCCTTACCGTGGGGGCTACGCCGATGTTTGGGCAGCGGTCGTTCGACACGCACGAAATCTCCTTTGACGAGCAATTCGTGGATTGTATGTACGACCCAAGTATTGCCATTTCTGAAAACCTGAACGCCACCAGCCTCAAATATTTCGACCTCAGCGCGGGCGCAAACTTCCGGCTTCAATCGCCGCGCAAGCGCAGCCGGCTCGACCTCGGCGGGGCCATGCACCACATCAACCGCCCGGCGCACGACTTTTGGGCTTCTTCGGTGACGGCCGGTGATGACGTGCGGCTGTACAACAAACTGACTTTACACGGGCTGGGGCTGGTCCAACTGACCGAAAAGTTTGATTTCCTTGCTCAGGGGCTTTACCAAAAGCAAGGCACCTACCGCGAAATCGTATACGGCGGCGGCGTTCGGATGCACTTGAACAACAAGCCTTACAAAGAATTTGCCGTGCAGATTGGTGTGGATTGGCGGCACCGCTACGACAACGCGCTCGTGCCGCGCCTCGAAGTGCTTTACCGCACTTGGACGATTGGCGCGACATTCGACTGGGATGTTTTCTCGCGCGCCGGCGAGTATGTGACCGAAAAACGCGGCGGCCCGGAGCTCTCGCTCATCTACCGCCTGTACAAAGTGAAGCCTCTACCAAAATTCAAATCCTGCCCTATTATTTGATGAAGTGATAGAATGATGAAGCGATAAAGTGATGAGGAGCGACTTGACCTGAAAATCATCACTCGATCACTTCTTCGCCCTATCGCTTCATCACTTTATACTCTCTGAACCAAGCCATTTTCCATTCAAAAGATGAACCACATCCGCTCAATTTACCTTGTTCTGATTTTTTCCTTAGCCACCGTGGCGGCTTGGGGACAAACACCTGATACCATCGCCGGGAAGAAATCTGGCAGCGAGCACAAAACCGTGGTCACTGACCGAATGAATGAGCCTGAAGACCGCGAGCGCGGCCCTTCGTTGCGCAAGATATTGGCAATTGCCAACGAGTCTTTTGACAAGAAGAATTACTACGCGGCCTTGAAATACTACAGTTTCGTGCTCAAATCTGAGCCTTTGCGCCCAGAGGCACTTAAAGGCTATGGAGAATCGGCCCTTGCGATATCTGCGCTCGACAGTGCCGAATCGGCTTTTCAGCGCATGGTCAATCATGGCTTAAGCCCCGCCCCAGATTACTTCCCTAAAATGCGCTTGGCGGAGGCGAAATTCAGAAAGGGAGACTATGACGGCGCATTCGTGCTTTACAATGAAATGGCCACGTTGCCCCAAACGCCCTCCGTCCCAAATGAAGTAAAGAAAGAGGCCACAGCCCGAGGGAGAGACTGCGAATGGGCGCTCAACAACCTCGACCTTGGCATCGTACAGCCTGCTTCGTACACCATTTTAGATACTTTCAACGTCAACACCCGCGCGTTTTCCGAGTACGTCGCCTACCCCGATAAAGACCAACTTTACTTTTCGGCTTACAGGTTTGAGTTCAAAAATGACAAAGCCAACCCCAACCGGCATTTGATAAAACTCCTTGCCGCCAAGGGTGCGGACGCGAAATTGGGCCCCGATGAGAAAATGCCCGTGGCGGAATCTGATTTTAATGACCTGAAAAGGCAACACACGGCACACCTCACTTACGATGAGTCGGGCAATGCCGCCTATTACGCGCTCGGCAATTATCATGGGCGCGACTCAGCCGAAGTCCGCCTGGACCTTTATCGCCGCAAAAAACAGTCCGACGGGGCTTGGGGGCTTCCTGAAAAACTCGGTGCCGTCAATGCCGCTGGGTTCACCACTACAGAGCCGACCATTGGCAGGTTGCCTGGCGAGAAAAACGAGACCCTCTTTTTTGTAAGCGACCGACCGGGCGGTGAAGGTGGCCGCGACATTTGGCACAGCCGAATCATCGGCGACAGCCTCTCTGCCCCCCAGCCGCTCGCCGATATAAACACCAAAGGCGACGACGTGACCCCTTTTTATCATTCGCGTTCCAACACCCTTTATTTTAGCACGGATGGCACGGACACCCTTTTGAGAACCATCGGAGGCTTTGACGTGTACAAATCAAAACGCGGCAAAAACGGTTTTTGGGGAAAGCCAAAGCACATGGGAACGCCCATCAACAGCAGCGCGAACGATGTTTTCTTTGTGCTGAACAATGAAAGCAACAGGGCGTATTTCAGCAACAACCTTCGCGGCAGCAGCAATGACTCGGAAGAAGGCTGCTGCTATGACATTTACTCCGTTGATGTGTGTACGCCTAAGTTGAAGGCCATTGCCTACCATGACCTTACCAAGGGAATTTTGCCCCTCACCCGTGTCACACTGTATGAGGAAGGGGCTTATGGCCAGCTTACGCCAATCGCCGACCCGCAGCCCGACACCGCCAGCACCTATTTGTTCGATGTGGAGTTGGAGAAGAACTATGTGCTGATAGCCGAGAAAGCCGACTTCAGCGCTGATACGCTTGCTTTCAATATCCCCGACAGCACATCACTGTGTGTCGATCTGGTAAAACCGCTCTACCTCAGGCCGCACATCAACCTGATAGCTACTGTGTACGACTGTGACACGGGAGAACCGATCAATGGCGCTACCGCGAAGTTTTTTGCGGCTACTACGCCAAAAGGGTCGGGCAATTTCGCAGCCTTTATGGGCGATGGCACAACCGATGTGCTGCCCGAGGCTACCAACCGCCAAGACTACGAGATTGATTTTGAGCACAAATACCAAGTGAATGTGTACAAGGAAGGCTACATGAAGCCAGACACTTCAGAAGTTGTTTCCACTGTGGGCAGAATCACGGGCGGCACCATTGAGGTCAGACTTTTCCTGCAACGCCCCGAACCTGATTTCAAACCCATCCCGCTCTACTTTGACAATGACTATCCTACTCCCAACAGCTGGGACACTACCACCGTACTTCAGTACCAGCCGACGTTTAATGAGTACATGAGAAAAAAGGAGCCGGTCTTCTTAAAGGAGTATTGCAAAGGCCTGAAAGGGGCAAAACGGACCGCTGATTCGCTCAAATTAGATGATTTTTTTGAGAAGGAAGTCCGGGCCAACTTCTATGAGTTCTTGGAATATTCCTTCCAAATCGAAACATGGCTTGATTCCGGCTATGTCGTTGAAGTTACAATCAGAGGCTACGCCTCGCCCTTGGCAAAAGGCAAAACCAATGGCAAAAGGGACTACAATACAAATCTGACAAGTCGCCGCATATCCTCGATCTACAACCACTTCAGGTTTTTTAGGAGTACGAACCTAATGGGCAAGTACTACAAAGAGGACAACAGTGGCCAGTTGAAAATCTATCCCTTGCCCAATGGGGACAAATTTGCACCCGACGGGGTCGTATTCAAACCTTCAAACCGCCGGGAAGCAGTCTACAGCGTAGAGGCATCCCGCGAACGAAGGGTCGAGATAGTGGGCGTGCGAAAGTTCAGCAAGGATAAAAAAGACTGTGAAACGGAGACCGTAGAGATAAAGACTACGACATCTTCGTATTAATCCGAATTACCCCCCCGCTGGAGGTGCCGTTGAAAAATTCACACCTTCATAAACAACACTATGAAAAACGCCGCAATGAAAATCTTGGTGGCACTGAGTGCCACCTTGTTCGCATGGAGCGGGCAAGCACAATCCCCCAAGGCATTTGAAAACGCCGCAAACGATGCTTTCCGGTCGAAGGATTACTATTCGGCCATGCAGTATTACGGAAAAGTCCTTGAAATGGAACCTACTCGCCTTGACCTGTCATACCGCTACGCGGATGCTGCCCGCCAGTCTGGCGCGTTCGGCCAAGCAGAGGCATGGTTCGAGAAGACCATCCAAAGTGACCAATTGCGCGAATTCCCCGATGCGGAACTCCGCCTCGCTTCCGTCAAAAAAAGTTTGGGCAAATACGACGAGGCCATCAAACTTTTTGAAAAGCACGAAATAAGCCCAAAGGGAACGGAGACAAGCCCGCTCCGCAAACAAGCCCAAGCCGATGCTTTGCAATGCGAGTGGGCCATGGAAAAAACGATGCACCCCGACCGCAGCATCGAAATCAAGCAACTTTCCGACCTGTTCAATACGCCACAGCCTGATTTTGGCACCGCCATCTTCGACGGCAAAATCTATTACTCCTCGTTCCGCGACACCAAGTGGGGCGACCGACATTACCCCACGCGCCCCATTTCCAAAATAATGGAAGTTTCCGCCGAAGGCGGCGACCCTACGCCCGCACCGTTCAACGTGGACAAAAGGCACACGGCGCACGCGGCATTCAGCCCCGATGCCAACTTCGTGGTCTTCAACCAATGCGACTATGTGGGCGATATTGACGTGGTGTGCGAACTCTATTTTTCAGAAAAGACCTCCACGGGCTGGTCGAAGCCCGTCGCGCTGCCCGAGAATATCAACGTCGAAGGATTCACCTCCACCCAGCCCAGTGTGGCTGCCACGGGCGACGGCTACTACTGGCTTTACTATGTGAGCAGCCAACCCGGAGGCAAAGGCGGCCTCGACCTCTGGCGCGTACAATGCTCCGCAACGGGCACTTTTGGCAAACCCCAAAACCTGCGCGACCTGAACACGCCCGAAAACGACATCACCCCTTCGTTCGACGCGAAGCACAACCTGCTCTATTTTAGCACACGCGGCCAATGGACCCTCGGCGGCTACGATATTTACAAAGTCGCGCTGAAAGACGGCAAATGGCAAACGCCGGAACACCTCGACGCGCCCTACAACAGCAGTTTCGACGACGTGTATTTTGTGCCCACCAGCGAGGAATTCGCCTACCTGACCTCCAACCGCAGTGGGTCGAGGCGTTTGGACGAAATCTGCTGCTATGACATTTTCAAAGTGGAATACCTGCCGCTCTCGCTGCAAGCACTGGCGTTTTCAAAAATCGGCTACCGACCCCTGGACAACGTGGTGTTCAGCCTCGAAGAAATGACCGCCGAAGGCGAAAAGCCCACCATCGTCACCCATTTTTCGGGCGACGAAAACAGCACCGGGTTTGACATCATGCGGCAGCGCACTTACCGCATCATCGCTACAAAAGAATTTTACCGCCCCGACACCCTCTACGTTACCACCAACACGTTCCCGCCCGACCGGGTTTTTGTGGAAAAACTTTTCCTCGTCCCGGAGCTGAACCTCGCGGTCAAGACTTTCCACCAATGGACCAAAGAGCCTTTGGCCGACGTGCACATCCGGCTCATTGAAATAGGCGGCAAACAGTTTGGCAACAAAAGCACGGGCAAGGAAAACAACGAGGCGAAACTTGACGTGAGCGACCGGCGCTGGTTCACCATCATCGCCGAGAAAAAGGATTTCGCGCCCGATACCGTGACCGTGGCTGCGGAAGAATTGAGGGCTTTGGTAGCGGGCGAAACGCTTACGAAAAACCTGTTCCTCTCGCCCGCTTCGATGAGCACATACCTGCCCATCGCGCTGTTTTTTGACAACGACCAACCCGACCCGCGCACTTACTCGACGACGACGAAACTTTCTTACGAGCAAACCGTAGACCGATACACGGCGCGGCGCGCAGCGTTCATCGAATCGTACACCGCCAATTTGCAAGGCATTGAAAAAGAACGGGCGGCGGCGCGTTTGGGCAAGTTTTTTGACGAAGACGTGGTGGGCGGACAAGCGAAATTGGAAGATTTTGCCGGCAACCTCTCGCTGTTCCTCAACAGCGGCGCGTCGCTGAACATCATGGTGAAAGCATTTGCCAGCCCGCTCGCCAAGCCGGAGTACAACATGGCCTTGACCCAACGCCGCATCGCCAGTGTGCGCCACTATTTCCGCCGCTACGAAAACGGCATTTTTGAACG
>JBJXFT010000351.1:0-10815 GCA_046155725.1 Saprospiraceae bacterium | reverse complement strand
GAAAAGCCAACGTACGCCGCGCGCTCCGCTCCTTCTATTATGCCCCCCCGCCGCTACAGCCCTCGAAATCAACTGCGGCACGGGCGAAGACGCCATCTGGATGGCACAACAAGGCTGGCAGGTGCTGGCCACGGATGCCTCTGCGGAAATGGTAGCCGTGGCGAAGGCAAAAATCGAGCAGGCTGGATTGACTGAAAAAGTAAGTGCGCGGGTGTGTTCGTTTGCGGAAGTGGGTCAATTGCAAGAGGGCGGTTTTGACCTGATTTTTTCCAATTTTGGTGGTCTGAACTGTGTTTCCCCCGAAGAATTGAGAAACTTGGGGGCGGTTTTTTTTCAAAAATTAAAGCCCGGCGGGAAGCTTGTCGCGGTCGTCATGGGGCGTTTTTGCTGGTGGGAAACACTCTATTATCTTTTGAAAATGAAGCCCCGCGAGGCTTTCCGGCGGCTGCGCCGCAATGCGGTGGAAGTGCGATTGGCTGCTCAGACGACTGTGCCGACTTGGTACTACTGGCCGTCTGAATTTCAAAAAACCCTCCATTCCCGAATCCAATCGCCCATGGCTCAAAGGCTGGCGCGACCCATCGGCCTTTGGCTGCCGCCTTCGTACCTGAATCCTTTTTTTGAAAAGCGCCCGCGCTTGCTGCGCTTCTTGAATTTTTTGGAAAAAACAATCGCCCCCTCGTGGCTGGCTTTTGCCGCAGACCATTTTTTGATCTGCATACAAAAACGCGCGTAACGGCGAGGGCGGCGGTTTGATGTTTCAGGATAAGATCCGAAAGGTTGAAATGGGCGCTACTTTTTCCAAAACGAAAAAGGCCAATCCTCCCACCACTCTGTCAGTTCTGCTTTCACAGGGTTTTGGAGGATGTATCGGACTATTTTTTCAAACTCGACAGCATCATGGACGCGGAAATCAAAGGTTTGCTCGTGCCAAAATTTACCCTCCAGTTTTACGCTGCCTTTTGGCGTGTGTAGCTGGAAAGTAGTCGGGTCAATGTGCCCCCTCAATTGCTTCACGGCTTTTTTTAAAGGTTTTTCTGTGGCGTTTTGAATTTTCCCAACAATGTCGCGCAGGGGTTCGCAGAGCATACTTTCGAGGTCATCCAGAGGAGGGTCTTCCCTGAGTGGGCAATGTATGTCAAACAAAAGGTGGATGTGGCTGGGCATGATCGAGTAGGCCAATAATTCGTAGGCTGCCCTGTCATGACGATGGATTTGGTCGGCTAAGATTTGGGCAAGCATCGGTTCGCGGAGGTAGGGATGGCCGTATTTTGCCAAATCCAGCGTATCGTCGAAGCGCGCAAAGAGGCGTTTGCGGGCTTGCTGCAAATGTGCCGTTCGGTGAGGGTGGTGGGCGAATTCGACCTGCTTGGAGTAATAATGAAGCGCGATGTTTTGCCCAAAACTATCGGGCAGCGCATCGCGCAGTCGCATGGTGACAAAGAAGACGCTCTCGAAAGATTCGGGGACGGGGCACATCAGTTGTTCTGAGATTGGTGAGCAAGAACAAAGACAATTGAGTTTCCTCACTTACTTTTGAGTGGACAAAAATAAACACTTCGTGGAAATAAGCCCGATAAAAATCGTCTTCCCAAGCGTGCTTCATTGCCAGAAAAATGTTGCGCAGCAACACTGTGTGCTGGATTGCGAGAATTTCCGCGTCGCTTTTTTCTTGCAAATTGACCACAACAACCTTGCTCACCGCACCCGCAAAAAAGCTCCGGCCAACTCCAGTCCTCGCACCTGCGATTGCACAAAAGTGCGGAGTTCGGCATACTCGCCTTGCGCGTGGCGGAGGAATCCCGACGCTTGGCCATACACCGCCGGAAACGTTGATTTTTTTGTCAAAAAATACCCGTCCATAAAGTCCGAGATGCCGCCCGAAAGGATGAGGTTTTGGCTGAGGCAACGCTCGCCAAGTTCTGTTTTCAGGTCATTCGTCCAGCCCAGCATCTCCTCTGCGGTGTGGCCCACAGCAGCTATTTTTTCAAAAACCCCCTGCTTGGCCGCATCGCTGCGCAGCAGTTCCAATTTGGCAAAATTGGTGCCGCCAGCCGCCGCAAACTCGATGGCCGCGAGCGGCAATTGCAGCAATGCCTTCAAACTGGCCGGCCCAAAGCCCTGCCCCACCTCCTTCACGATGATTTGAAAATCAAAGGTTTGAAGCAGTTCTTGCACAACCTCCACGGGCGGGCGCTTGAAAACATCGCCTTCGGGCTGCATCGCCTCTTGCAAAGGATTGACATGGACGATGAGGCCGTCCGCACGGAGTTTTTGGAGCAGCCGGGGAATGCGCTCCCCTTCGTTTTGCTCCAGCAATCTTTCCACCTGTGCTACACCAAGGTTGGCAAAAAGCGGCAATTCCGCGCCCATCGTTTCGCGCACATCGAAATCGGCAAAATGCTCGTCGGAATACAAAAGTTGGCGGCAAGAGCCGAGGCCCATGCCCATGCCAAATTCAGCACAGGCGCGGGCCAGATGATGGTTGATTCTGCCGGCCAAAGCGGTGCCTCCCGTCATGGACGAAACCCAAATGGGCGCGCGGAGGGTTTTTCCCAAAAAAGAAAAAGGAGCAAGCGAGCCGGGCGCGGGGTGCGCGGCGAGCATCGGTTCGTAAAAAAAACGCCCGTCCAGTTCGCCCGATTCCACGCGGCTGCGGAAGGCCATTTCGATGTGGTCTTTTTTCCGGTTGGCGGCACCGGGGTCGTCCGATATTGTCTGTTGCGGCTCGGTTGTCATGGTCGGCGAAGGTACGAAAGTACCCCGCAGTTATTACTTAACTGACGGTCGTCCCATCAATGCGCCAACCACCTAAATTTGTAACCATAAAAAAAGGCTAACATTCTGTGTTATCAGAACATTAGCCTTCGGTGTTGCGGACTGGACGGGACTCGAACCCGCGACCTCCGCCGTGACAGGGCGGCATTCTAACCAACTGAACTACCAATCCGGGTGCTTATTTTCAAAAGCGGGGGCAAAGATAGACGCTCTCTTTTTGGGGGGGCAAGTTTTTTTAAAAAAATTTTGAAGGGCACGGCGAATATGGCTGCCGTGAAATAACAAGCACTCGAAGCGTATCTTTGCCCACCCTTTTCAAAACCGTTCAAAACCAACCCTCTTGTTATGGCAATGACCTTTATGGATTTTGAAAAGCCCTTGGAGGCGCTCTACGAACAGTTGGAGAAACTGAAAGAAGTGGGCGAAAAGGGCGAGCTCGATGTGAGCGCGATGACCCGCGAATTGGAAGGCAAGATCCAAAGCAAACGCCAAGAAATATACACCAGCCTCACAGGTTGGCAAAAAGTGCAGCTCTCCCGCCACCCAGAGCGACCTTACACGCTGTATTATGTGACCACGATGTGCCAGAAATTCGTGGAGATGCACGGCGACCGTTATGCTGGCGACGACCATGCCATTGTGGGCGGCTTAGCCGAGCTGGATGGGCAGACGGTGGTGATTATCGGCCACCAAAAAGGGGTGAACACGAAGATGCGCCAGTACCGAAATTTCGGGATGGCCAACCCCGAGGGCTATCGAAAAGCACTGAGGCTGATGAAACTGGCCGAGCGTTTTGGCTTCCCGGTGGTGACGCTCATTGATACGCCCGGTGCTTACCCAGGCCTGGAGGCCGAGCAGCGCGGACAAGCCGAAGCCATTGCCCGGAATCTTTTTGAAATGGCTCAATTGCGGGTGCCCATTCTTTGTTACATCATTGGCGAAGGCGCTTCGGGCGGTGCGCTGGGCATCGGGCTGGGCGACCGGGTGTTCATGCTCGAATACACTTGGTACTCGGTTATTTCCCCTGAATCTTGTTCTTCTATCCTCTGGCATTCTTGGGATTTTAAGGAGCAGGCTGCCGATGCGCTCAAACTCGACGCGGACAATATGCTTGATTTCGGCCTTATTGACGGTATCGTGAAGGAGCCGCTTGGTGGCGGCCACAATGCCCCGGAAGAAATGGCCGAAACGCTTAGGCAGCATATTGGGGCCGAGTTGGCCAAAATAATGCCGCAAGACCCTGAAGAGCGCATCACTGCCCGAATCGAAAAGTACAGTAGGATGGGCCATTACCGTAGACTTTGAAGAAATGCGATTAAAGCGTTTTTGCCTTTTTCAGACCAAGAGGCTGCCTGAAAACCCCAGGCGAAGCCGTGGGGTTTAAACGGCTTCTGAAAGGCGCAGTAATCCTGATATACAGATGAGCGATCCTACATACGCCCTACTGCTTGGCTTTCTCACCGCCTTCGCGCTGACTTACGCGATAATCCCTATCATCATTGGTGTGGCAAAAGAACGGCGGATCTATGACCGCCCCAACGATCGGAGTTCGCACAAGGAGCCTACTCCTTCGCTGGGCGGGATTGGCATTTTTGCTGGCACGGTCTGTGGCATTGTGCTGTGGACTCCTATTGACAGTTTTGGGGTGCTGCAATATATCCTTGCGGCGTTTGTGCTTATTTTTTTGCTCGGCATTCTGGATGATTTGCTGCCTATTTCGCCCCTTAAAAAATTGGCCGGCCAGCTGTTGGTAGCGATCATTTTGTCGTACAAAGCCGGGGTGAGGCTCACGAGCTTTTACGGCATTTTTGGCATTTACGGATTGCCTGAGTTGGCAAGTTTTTGCCTTTCTATCCTTGTTATTGTGGCCATTATCAATGCCTTCAACCTCATTGACGGCATCAACGGTTTGGCTGGGAGCATAGGTTTTTTGGCTTGCTTGGTTTTTGGGACTTGGTTTTTTTGGGTGGGAGTTTCCTCGCTGGCAGTGGTTGCTTTTTCGCTTGCGGGGGCGGTGGCAGCATTCTTGAGGTACAATTTCACGCCCGCAAAAATTTTTATGGGCGACACGGGCTCGCTGCTCATGGGCACGGTGTGCGCTATCCTTGCCATTTCGTTTGTCGAGACCAACCCAAAGATTTACCCCAACAACCCGTACGCTTTTAGGTCTGCGCCAACGATTGCCATCGCGGTGCTTATTTTGCCTTTGTACGATACGCTTTCTGTTTTCTTGAGGCGCATTGCGCAGGGGCGTTCGCCTTTCGCGCCCGACAAAACGCACATACACCACCAGTTGCTCAACCTTGGCCTTAGCCATTCGACCAGTACGGGGGTATTGCTGGCGGTCAATCTCCTGTTCATTGCGGTAGCGGTCGGATTCAACAACCGAGGTTTTTTGGTAGTGGTGCTGTCGGAAATTGGGCTGGCTTTCCTTTTTTCGCTTGCGCTATTTTGGTTGCCGAGGCTCAAGGATCGAATCAAAAAATGAAAAAGCCGAGACGGACTTTTCCGACTCGGCTATGTACGAAAATTACTAAACACGGATATCTTTGGGCGTAAGTACCAAGACAAAATAAACACTAAGAAACTAAGAGGCACTATAGCCGAATGATTCGATTTTTGAAGATTAAGTCCGAATGATTCGATTGGGGACCAGTGCTTTAGCGCGGTTCTTTATTCAAAACCACTTTGTGTTGACTATAACACCGTAGTGTTTTCTCTAAGGAACGAGTGGGAAATAAAGGAAGCAAAATGCCAACTCAAATTCTTGCGATTCAATGGGTTGAGTTGTTCATCGTTTATAGTTCATCGTTCCCTAACGTAGATACTTATCAGAGGTTTTTGACAAAATTGAGCACCGCCTCTTCCGTCATTTGCTGGGTGCCTAAAGGGAGAGTAGCGGCATTGCTGCCAAGCTCTGTTTGTGTTTTCCCAAGCCAATATTGCTCGCCCAATTTGCTTACTGCCACCAACTGCAGAGGAAAGCCGGTAGGGGTTTTCTGATAGCAAAATTTGTTCTGGCTAAGGTTGAAGTGGAGCGGGGCCACCACCTGCTGGTTTTTAAAAACTATGTAAGCCAGCGTGTTTTGGTCGGCAAAACCCGAAGGGAGTTCGATGCACAAAGAAGCAGTCGAATCGGTCAAAAGTTGCCCACAAGCCGCCCAGCCCATATTTTTCAAAAGAAGTTCGTAGCCGCTCTGAGTGCCGCCGTTTGATGCCGGCCATTCTGCCTCAAAAACTTCTTGACTGCTCATGCCCCATTCCTCGGGCTGGTTTTTGTAGAACACGAAAAAGCCGTTTTGTGGGTCATTGTTCGGCAGTTGGATTTTCAAAGTTCGGTCGGGCAGGAGTGTCAAGGGTTGGCCGTTGCAAGTAGCCGTCACCCGCACCATGCCCCCGCTCTCGAAGAGGGTCCCGCTGTCGCCCACCGTGTGCAGCCCCCAGGCTACAATGTCGCTCTTGTCCAGCACCTGCGTAATCTCCACTTTTAGGTCGGGGCAGGTGCTGCAAGGCACGGGCGCGCCCGTGGCTGCATCCGCAAAAAGATGGTCGGTATCAATCAGGAAAAAGCGCGCGCCGTTGGGGGCTTTCAGCACCGTATCGGCTGTTAAGTAGTGGAGCGCGAATATCGAGCGCGTTGCCGCATCGGGCACTTGCTGCGCAAACAAGTTGCTGAGTTCTTGGGCTGAGGGAGGGTAGGGCTGGAATTTTTCCGAGTCCTTGCGGCAGCCGCACAGGGCGAGCAACAACAGAAGCCAATATGACAGTATGGTGCGTAACATCTTTTTCTAAAAGTTTAAAATTCTGGGTTTGCCTTCGCCGGCCAAAAAGTTCAAAGCCGCAAGGGTGATTGGGCGTTTTGAACAAATGAAAGACGCGACGGGTGTGCTTTGCGCTGCCTTATTTTAAAAAATAACCCGCACTTTACATAGCGGGTATGGAGGCGGGATGACCGTTTCCTTTCTTACCTTCGCGCACTTTTTGGGACTACGTTATGCTCGAATTTTTCCAAACTTGGATAAGAATAATCCAAAACGCCTTTTCGTGGGTCTATGAAAAAACTGCCCCCATCCGGTCTGTTTGGGCACTGATCACGGCTTCTTTCTGGGCTGTTCTGAAGCCTGTGACCAATGTGTGGGCGAGCGTAACCTCGCCAGTGCGTACTCGCTGGGCGGCTTTCTGCAAACGGTACCCGAAATCGGGCTTTGTGCTGGGCTGGGCTGGCACGTTTGCCCGTTGGGGTTTCAATTTTCTTTTGCTCTTGATTTTGGGGGTTTGGCTCGGCCTGTTCGGGAGGCTTCCCACTACGCAGGAGTTGCGCGAAGTGGAGACCGCCAACTCTACCGAGATTTACACCGCCGACAGTATCTTGATCGGCAAGTTTTTTATCGAAAACCGCACGGCCATTTCGCTCGAAAACGTGTCGCCCAACATCATCAATGCCCTTATCGCTACGGAAGACAAGCGGTTTTTGGAGCACAGCGGCATTGACATCATGAGTTATTTGCGGGTAGCGTACGGCCTCGCCAGAGGCCAAAAACAACGCGGTGGCGGCTCCACGCTCACCCAACAGTTGGCCAAAAACCTGTACCCCCGAAAAAATTATTGGGTGCCGGGCGTTGGCATGGTGATCAACAAAATACGCGAAAATTTTATCTCCGTCCGCCTCGAAAAGATTTACTCCAAACCCCAACTGCTGGGCCTGTACCTGAACACTGTGCCGTTCGGCAACGAAGCGTTTGGCATCAGCGTGGCTTCGCGGCAGTTTTTCAACAAAAAGCCCAACGACCTTTCGGTGGATCAAGCGGCAACCCTCGTGGGGATGCTGAAAGGCACAACGGTGTACAACCCCATCCGGAACCCTGAAAGATCGCAAAAGCGCCGCAACTGGGTGATGTCCCAAATGCTGAGAAACGGCCACCTCACGCAGAAAGAATTCGAGGACTTGAGCAAAAAACCCGTGGGCGCAAAGCGCTACAATGTGGACAGCAACAACGAGGGCACAGGCACTTATTTCCGCGAGCACCTCCGCACCGACCTGATGCCCAAACTCCTCAGAAACCTCCGCAACGAGAACGGCAAGCCTTACAACCTTTACACCGACGGTCTCAAAATATACACCACGCTTCAATCCAAGATGCAGCAGTTCGCCGAGGGGTCGGTGCAAGCGCACATGCAGAAACTGCAAAAGCAATTTGACCAGCATTGGAAAGACTACAAGAAGGAAAAACCTTGGGGCGACGACAAATGGATTGACAAACAAATAGAAAACAGCCCGCGTTGGGAGGGGCTGAAAGAGGCCGGCTTGAGCGATGAAGATGCCCGCAAATCCTTTGAAACGCCCACGCGCATGAACATCTTCACTTGGAACAACGGTGGCTCGGAGATGGACACTACCATGACCCCGCTCGACTCGGTGCGCTACTATTTCTGTATGCTCAACTGCGGTTTTATGGCCATGGACCACCGCACGGGCTACGTCCGCGCATGGGTGGGCGGCATCCATTTCAAGAATTTCAAAGTAGACCACACGCTCACCAAGCGTCAGGTAGGCTCCACCTTTAAGCCCATTGTGTATGCCGCCGCGCTGCAAGACAGCGTGAAGCCCTGCACTTATTTCCCCAACGAGATCAAAAAAATAGTGGACTGGGAGCCGCACAACGCGGACGAAACTTACGGCGGCTGGTACACTATGACGGGCGCGCTCACTCGCTCTGTCAACGTCGTCACCGCCCAACTCATCGAGAAAGTCGGCATCCAAAAAACCATTGACCTCGCCCGCAAAATGGGCATCACCACGGCGCTGCCCCGCGAGTACGGCATCAGCCTCGGCGCTGCCGACATTTCGCTCTACGACATGGTGAAAGTGTACGGCACGATGGCAAACGAAGGAAAACGCCCGGAACCTGTCACCGTCTTGCGCGTAGCCGACCGGCGTGGAAACATCATTTACGACTACAAAAAGGAACTTGCGCTCAACCCCAACCTTGGCCCACACGAAACGGCCATGACCGTCAACCAAGCGGCCACGATGACCAAAATGCTCCAAAATGTGGTGGACTATGGCACGGGCGCGCGCCTCCGTTCGTATGTGCGCGGCGATTTTGCGGGCAAAACCGGCACCACGCAGAATCACTCCGACGGCTGGTTTATCTGCTACAATCCCCAACTCGTCACCGGGGCCTGGGTGGGCGGCGAAAGCCCCGCCGTGCGCTTCCGCAACATGGCGCAAGGGCAAGGCTCAGCCATGGCGCTGCCCATCGTGGGCGGGTTTTGGAACAAATTTGCGAGCGATAAAAAATTGAGCAAACTGCTCTTGGAGCGTTTCCCCACGCCCCGCCCCGAGGTGCTCAACGTGATGGGCTGCCAACCTTGGATAAGCATCTCGCCCGATACTTTCCAGATGATCATGGAGGGGATCGGGCAAGACTCCATCCTGCGCGACTCCATGCTCCAAATCTATACCAAACGCCTCAAGCCCGGCGAAACGCCTGGCGGAGAAGCGCCCCCCGAAGACAAGGAAGGCACCGAAAAGGAGGAAGGGGACAAGCCCAAAAAAGAGGGATTGTTTCGCCGCATATTCAGGCACAAGCCTGATAAGGAGGAAGAGAAGCAGGGGGGGGGGAATTGAAGTTTAGATTTTTGACAAAACGTTACGCCGCTCCCATGCCATTGTTGCCCAATGCCGACTTTGCGCTCATCCCCATAGAAAAACTAAGGGATTACGCCCTCAATCCAGATCCCCCAATTGGCAAACACAAGGCTGCTGTCTTCCAAGCGGCGTTGGATTTGACGGCTGACCATGCAGAGGAATTGGGCGCCGCCATCGCGGACGCAATTTTGAAACATGAAGCCGTGCAAGGCTTAAGCGATGAATTTGGCCGACGCTATCAAGTAGCGTTTGAATGGAAGCGAAACGAGAAAAAAGCAATAATTTTGACCGCTTGGATCATCGAACCAGAAGACTTTATCCCTCGACTAACCACCTGTTATATCAAGTAACCATTTATGAATCAAGGCATAAAATTATTGGATGTGGTGGCTTTGCTAAAGCCAATTCCTGAACACCACCTGCGCGTTGGGCAGGTAGGCGCAGTGGTAGAAATTTTGAAGAATGAGCATTTTGAAATCGAATTTACAGATAAAAAAGGCCGAACGATTACGCTCTTGCCCATTTCTGGCCACCACCTCATGGTGTTGCAATATGAACTTGAAGCCTCCTAAGGTTTTTCTCTGAACCCGCTTCTACGGCAAAACCGCGCACCATTTTTTGCCCCAACCGCTTACCTTCGACAATATGCCGACCGAATTTGAAACCCTCTACGACCGCATACGCTTGGCCTTGCTCGAAGGTCGCCGGCGCAGTTATCAGGCTGTCAATTTTGCCATTGTCGAAACCTATTGGAACATCGGCAGGATGATTGTGGAAGAAGAGCAAGGAGGCAAAGCCCGCGCCGACTATGGCAAGCAGTTGCTCATTTTTCTTTCCGATAGATTGGTAGAAGAGTTTGGGACGGGATTTAACCTCACTAGTCTGAAGTATATGAGACTGGTCTATCTCGCATTTCCAATTCGTCACGCACTGCGTGACGAATTGACTTGGACGCACTACCGCTTGCTTTCAAAGGTGGAAAATGAACGTGCCCGTTTGTTTTACCGCGACGAAGCGATCATCAGCCAATGGAGTACGCGCCAGTTGGAGCGACAAGTCCATTCGTTCTATTATGAGCGCTTGCTGAGCAGCCAGCAAAAGCAGGAGCTTATGACTGATACCAATGCTTCTTCAGTTCTCTTCCGCCCAGAGGATTTTATCAAAGACCCTTATGTGCTCGAATACCCTAACTGACTTTCCCATGGCAAAACCGCGCACCATCTTCTTCTGCTCCAACTGTGGCGCATCCGCCCCAAAGTGGCTGGGCAAATGCCCGCAATGCGGCGAGTGGAACACCTTCCAAGAAGAACTCGTACAGAAAGAAACCGTCGCTGAGGAAAAGCGGAAATCCTGGGCGCCTACCATGGGCGGACGGGCCGAATCGC
>JBJXFT010000299.1:0-22801 GCA_046155725.1 Saprospiraceae bacterium | reverse complement strand
TTGGTGATGAGATTCCAACGGTAGTAGATGTTGCTGATTCTTTCTACGTTCGGGAGGTTGAGCAGCAGGCGAACGACGTTTTGGGCGATT
The DNA here is from genome assembly GCA_046155725.1 of Saprospiraceae bacterium. Lineage (GTDB taxonomy): Bacteria > Bacteroidota > Bacteroidia > Chitinophagales > Saprospiraceae > M3007. Next base: position 22,711 of record JBJXFT010000299.1, on the reverse strand, counting down.
TGGGGCGTGGTCTTTTCATCAATTTTTTCCTCGTACTCGGTGAGGATTTCGTTGGTGATAAGCAACTTGAACGCCCCAGCTTTCAGTGCGTCAAAGATGGGGCGGTATTTTCTGCCGACCGGGAGCGAAACAAGCAGAACATTGATATCGAGAACGATGCGCATGGGATATGAAAATTAGTAGGGGGTACGCAGCCGTTCCTGTTTCCATGTTTCGATGGTTGTGTCGTCCCATTTTTTTTCTTCCCATAGCGCAGTCATGTCGCGGTCAATCGCCTCGGCAAAGTACGCGGCCAGCATCCGCTTGATGTCCAGCAGTTGTTGTTCGGACAGGTTGGTGGTGTAGAGTTTGAGCAATTCCAATTGAAGGTTGCTCATCGGATTGGTTTGTACTCCCATCGTTCAGATTTTGTCACAAAAATAGGCATTCCCCGCCATTTCCACCTCACTTCCCCACCGCCCCTACCACCTGCTCCAGCAACCCCTTCACCGCCTTCATGCTCCGCACATCGTCTTGCACGAGGATGAGTTCCTTGTTGGTCTGCTTGAGCGAAACGCCCATGACGCGGCCATGCTTGTGGATAAATGCCATGAACTTTTGGAAGTGCTCGGTGGAATAAAAGGAGGATTGCGGGTCCCCAAGGAAGTAGCAGCGGAGTTTGCCGCCTTTCAGAATCAGCCGCTCGAAGCCGATTTTTTTGCAGAGCCATTGCAGGCGCAGGCCGTCAAAAAGCGCGTACACGGGCTTGGGCAGTTTGCCAAAGCGGTCTTCGAGGCGTTTTGAGAAATCAGCGATGCCCTCCTCGCTGTCCACGTTGTTGAGTTCGGTGTAGAGGTTGAGGCGTTCCTGCGTGTTGGTGACGTACTCGGCGGGGATGAGCATTTCCACATCGGTTTCGATGGTCACGTCGCGCACGTACGAGCCTTTTTGGGCAATCTCTTCTTTGAACAAATCCTTGAAATCCGTCTCCTTCAACTCCTGAATCGCCTCGTCCAAGATTTTCTGGTAGGTCTCAAAACCGATGTCGGCAATAAAGCCCGACTGCTCGCCGCCAAGCAAATTGCCCGCCCCCCGAATGTCAAGGTCGCGCATAGCGACTTGAAATCCCGAGCCGAGGTCGCTGAATTCCTCGATGGTTTTTAGCCGTTTGCGGGCCTCCTGCGTGAGCACGCTCATGGGCGGCGCGAAGAGGTAGCAGTAGGCTTTTTGGTTGCTGCGCCCTACCCTACCCCGCAACTGGTGCAAATCGGAAAGGCCAAACATATCGGCCCGGTTGATGATGATGGTATTGGCGTTGGGGATGTCGAGGCCGGTTTCGATAATGTTCGTGCAGGCCAGCACGTCAAATTTTCGGTCTATAAAATCTACCAGCACTTTTTCCAAGTGATCGGATTCCATCTGTCCATGCGCAAATGCCACCTCGGCATCGGGGCAAAGGCGTTTGATCATGTCCACGATGGCCGACAGGTCGTTCACACGGTTGTGGACGAAATACACCTGCCCGTTGCGGTTGAGTTCGGTGTTGATGACCTCGCGGATGAGCTCTTCATCGAACACGCGAATCTCCGTGTGAATGGGCTGGCGGTTGGGCGGCGGGGTGCGGATGACCGAGAGGTCGCGGGCGGCCATGAGCGAGAATTGCAGGGTGCGGGGGATGGGTGTGGCGGTGAGCGTAAGCGTGTCCACATTGACTTTCAGGGAGCGTAGTTTTTCCTTGCTGGCTACGCCAAATTTTTGCTCCTCGTCCACAACCAGCAACCCCAAGTCTTTGAATGCCACGTCTTTGCTCAGCAGCGCGTGGGTGCCGATGATGATGTCAATCTGCCCAATTTTGAGTTTTTCCAGAATCTCTTTCTTGTCGCGCGCTGTGCGGAAACGGTTGATGTAGTCCACCGTGACGGGAAAATCCACGAGCCGCTCCGTGAAAGTGCGCCAGTGCTGCAAGGCCAAAATAGTGGTCGGCACAAGGATGGCCACCTGTTTGCCATCGGTGACGGCTTTGAACGCGGCGCGGATGGCGACCTCGGTTTTGCCAAAGCCCACATCGCCGCAGATGAGGCGGTCCATGGGGTATGCGCGCTCCATGTCGGCCTTCACGTCATTGGTGCTTTTGTACTGGTCGGGCGTGTCTTCGTAAATAAAACTGGCTTCGAGTTCGGTCTGTAGCACATCGTCGGGCGGGAAAGCGTGGCCTTTGGCGGCGCGGCGGGAGGCATAGAGTTTGATGAGTTCGGCGGCGATGTCCTTGATTTTCTTCTTCGTCCGCGCTTTGAGTTGCTTCCAGGCATCGGAGCCGAGTTTGGCGAGTTGGGGCGTTTCGCCTTCCCTGCCGAGGTATTTTGAAATCTTGTGCAGCGAGTGGATGCTCACGTACACGATGTCGTTGTTCTTGAAATTGAGCCGCGCGGCTTCCTGTTTTTGCCCGCCGATTTCGATGGTTTGCAGCCCAGCAAATTTGGCGATGCCGTGGTCAATGTGCGTCACGAAGTCGCCCGGCGAGAGTTCGCGCAGCACGCGCACGTTGAGCGCCTGGTCTTTGGTAAAGCCTTGCCTGACTTTGTACTGGTGATAGCGCTGGAAAATTTGGTGGTCGGTGAGGACTTCGATTTTCAAGTCCTCGTCAATGAAGCCCTCGTGGATGGGAATCTCTACGGGCAGGAACGCCACATCCGCTTTCAACTCTTTGAAAATGGCCGCCAACCGGTCGAACTGCTTGGGGTTTTCGGAGCAGATGTAGGTCTCGTAGCCCGCCGCTTTCATCTCGTGCAGGTGCCGGATGAGCAGGTCGAAGTTTTTGTTGAAGGAGGGCTGGGGCTTGGCGTGGAAGCTTACGGTGGTGGGATGGCTCAACATTCTTTGGCTATTGGATTATGAAAGGCCCCGGTGCCAATACCTCCCCTTCGAGCATTTCAAGCACAAGTGGCATGAGTGGCTTCAATGTCAAATAGTCGTTTCCTTCTGCAGTAAGCACGAGGACTGTGATTGGGTATTTCTCAAAATTTTGTTGAAACTGAAGGTTTTTATCAAACGTGATAAGCACGTCGAAACCTTCTTGGAGCATGAGAGCCAAGAGTTCCCCATTCTTTTTCCCAGCCCAGCCCATGTAATTGACTGTGAAAACCTCCTGACCGGGGAGTTCTTTGCGAAGCCGCATCGGGAGGTTTTCGTCAAGCAGCAACCGCATAAAGCTTCTGAAAATTAGGGGTTTGAAATATCTGCTTCGCTATCTTCAGCACCGCTTCCGCCTGTGCTCGCCCTACGCTGGGGAAATCATCTATGAACTCATCCAGCGAAACGCCTTTTTCCAGATGCCAGAACAGGCTTTCTACAGTAACGCGCGTGCCTTTGAAAACCAAGGCCCCATTGAGGGTTTCCGGATCAGAAGATACAATGTCTGGAGGGAAAGACCAAGATTGAAAATCCATAGGTGCTTACTTTTTATGCAAAGGTAGTTGTGTTTTGCAAAGTTTTAAGCCGGTCGAACTGCTTGGGGTTCTCCGAGCAGATGTAGGTCTCGTAGCCCGCCGCTTTCATCTCGTGCAGGTGCCGGATGAGCAGGTCGAGGTTTTTGTTGAAGGAGGGCTGGGGCTTGGCGTGGAAGTCAACCGTTGGCAGGTGGCTTTTGGCCGTTGGCAGTGCGGGCTGCGACATGGGGAACTGTTTTTAGGGCAATTTCGCAGCAAGTTCTTTGAGCGTCAAAGCCAATTGATGCAGAACCTTTTTGTACTCTGGTATCTCGTTCTGTTGTTCCATGTCTTTGACCATGCCCAGCAGGATGCCGTCCAAATCACGGTCAATGTCTTGGCTGGTTTTGTTCTCAGACATGGCTTTGAAGAAGCGCATCCAGTGCGCGACTCGGATACCGAGGTAGTTGAGCAACTTTGTTTTTTCTAAAAAATCGTCCAGCAATCCAGCCCTCGCAATCCTTCCAAAGTTGTTGCCCTTGTCACCTTCGGCCTTGTCCGAAGATTCCATTTTACTTTTCGGGTACGGGCGGCGTAGGGCTTCTGGCGGGCGGATGATGTCGGTGCTGCGCTGCCCAGTTGTTTCTCTCGAATTGACCCAGTAGTAGTTTCGGTACTCTGCTGCATACCGAGCGGATTCGAGATAGGGGAAAAGCAAAGCAGGGGTGCCTGCAACGACATCAGGCAACGTCTCTATTAGGTCGCGGATGCTCTTCCAGACCTCAAAGTGCTCCCAAGTCTCGTCGGGAAGTTGACGCTGGGGGATTGAGTTATTCTGCTGCTGCATAGAGCGGTTCAGTTATAGGCAGTTCCAAAGTCATTTGAGGAGCAGCAAACCGTTTCGCTCCCATTTGAAAAATTTCCGACTCGCACTCGGCGGCAAATGCCCTTCGTCCTTTGCGATAAGCAGACAAACTTGCCGAGAACAAGCCGCCAAAAGGCTCCCAAATCACCTCCCCCGGGTTGGTGGAAGTGGTGATGAGCAAGTCCATGAGCGCAAGGGGCTTCTGGTTGAGGTGGAAATACTTGGTGGAGCCGATGGCTTTTATCCGCTCCTTGCTGTGCAGTGGCGGCTCGTCCCAGACGTTCGTGATGCCGTACTCGCCCCGAAATTTGGGGAACATCCGAGCGTACTCATGCTGAGCGAGCGGCGACTTTCCATTGAGAGAGAAATATGGTCGGCCTGATTCTTTGCCAAACTGGTTGGCATAAGCCACCATTTTTTCAAAACCTTCGGGTGGCGGAGCGTACCAAAGGTGGTCTTTGGTCAGGTATTTTCGGCTGGCTGCATTGGCCGTTTCTGTGGCGACGTTGGACTGGTGAAGCGTCAGGCCCGCCCTGTCCCATTCGTGGCGAAGCCACTCTTTCATGTCCATTTTCTTTCCGACAACTTCAAAAAACGGCTTTTTATAGTATTGAACACAGACCTCTGTGACTACCGGAAATGATTTCAGGGCTTTCAAGTTGCAGTTGCCGGCAATGTGCGCCAAGCCTTTGTTCCAAGTGTTGCAAGCCATGTATTCCCAGCCATATTTTTCCAAAAGCGGGTGAACCGATGCAAACCCGACTTCGGTGTTCCAAAACCACAAAGTTGTACCCGGTGCTGCGTGCTGCGACCACTCCCAGACGTGCGGCTCATACCATTCTGCAAGCGATTCGTGGCTGTTCGTGTCGCCTTTGAAACCTAAGACCCCGTATGCCCCATCAGAGATAATCGCAGCCGGCTTCTCCCAAGACGAGTACAGGTTTTGGGAAAAATCGTTGAACAGGTGAATGCCTTGGCGCTCTAATGAAGTCATCTTTTTGTTTTAAATGTTGGCAAAGGTAGAAAGGAACGGACGGTGGACGGCACGGGCTGGGTCATTTTTAGGAGAAGCGGTTACGGCATGGCGACTCTTGCCACCGGGGGGAAATTCATGCGCGAAGCAGTTGGAGCAGTTCTCCGTTAGGGTCTTGAATGTCCAGTTCAGCCACAATTTTGTCGAAAGCGGCGCGGTCAAAGCCCTTGTAATTTTGCTCTCGCTCCATGTCCCCAATGCTTTGGCTCTGTCGAATGGGGTGTACTGCTGTATGCCACGCATCCGGCATTTCGCCCTGTTCTGCTTGCGACGGGGCTGGCTGTTCCTCACGGGGTGCAACAGACTCGTTTTCCCATGCTGGAACCCTCAGCACAGAAGCAATGGTCGCCTCATTGGGCAACCCTGGGATTTTAAACAAGTGCACCCCCAGCCGTTCGGCCAGTTCGGTCAAGAGCCGGAGGTCTTCGGGTTTATCGCTGGAAAGCAAGATGGCGGACATGGCAAATGTTTTATGCAAAGGTAAGCGCGTTTTGAAAAATTTAGGCCTGCTCCTTCCAAACGGCAAACCGCTGTGCGCAACCTAAACCACCTCAGCCCATGGGAGAAATGACAGGCAGGTTGTGCCCACATTTCCAGCGACCGAACGGCAATGCGCCCTTCGGTCGCTCTTTTTCTTGCCCAAACAGCCGCCTTGGGAGGCTTGCAAAACGCCCCTTCGGCTGTCCTTTAGATGGAAAAAGGCGTATTTCCCCAGCAAAAAATTTTCCTGCAACTTTTTCTAAACCAACATTTTAGAAAATAAAACCGCCCAAACCGGGGAGAATCCGCCGGGCGACCAAGGGCTGTTTGCTGTCCTGTTTCAGGGTGGGGCGCCGCTTGACCTTTGTCATGCAATTCGGAGAAAAAACACACCGAAAGCACAGACAACATGAAAAGCAATTTCACACTTCCCGCAACCTCCAAGAACATCCTTTCGGACAGCATCACCGGCCTCGACCTTATCGGTGCCTGCATCACGGGTCTCGACCTGATTGGCGCTTGAGAAGCACTACAAACAAAACATACCAGCGTGGCAAAGGCCATGCGCCCAGCGGTTTTTTCCTAACACTATGAACGATACGCTGGCGGCCCCGGTCGCCAGCAAATTTCATCAAACAAACATTTCTATGAGAAACTATCCAACACCCCCAGCCCCCAGCAAAGACCTCGCCCCTCTGTGGGGAAGGCCAGACCAAAACCTGATGCAGCCCCGGCGCGAAACCGAATCTACGCAGCAAGTGAGTTGCGACGTGGTGTTCGGCTCGCCATCGGCCAACTGCATGGGCACAGGCATTTGCCGAATCTCGGCCCGCACAGCGAGCAGCCCCGCCTCCGCAGAACAAAAACGAGATTGCCAAAGCACCGTCGGCCTAATGTTCCCCATAGAAGGCGGGAGCGGCATGGCGATGGTGCTGACCCGCGCACTGCTATGCGCCCAGCTCTACAAAGCGCACTTGCGGCACGGGACGCTACGATTGGAAAGCCCGTGTCCGTTGCCAGAAGAAATCACCAGAACGCTCGGCCTCAAAATCGGCGAATTGACACCCGGAGATTACCCCATTCAATCGGCTGAAGGCTTTCTGAGAATTGACTTTATCAAGTAACAAGTTTCAAATTTTACTCAACATGAACAGTATCCACAGACGAGAAACTCCCAGAGGGAGGCTTCTCACCGCCATTTTCCTGCTGGCATTCGGGTGTTTTTCGAGCACCGAGGGCAATGCCCAAGCCTTGCAGCCACTATCGTCGCCAACGGCTTACAACTGGAAATCGCCCGAAGACGCGAAGAACATCCTGCTCGCGCAAGTGGCGGTGCTCAACCAGCAAATGCCCGGTCTCGCCGTCGGCACACCGCTCTACGACAACACCTTGCGGCGTTTGGCCTATTGCAAATCCATCCTCATGGAAATCAGCAAGGGCGCCACCGTGGCCCAAGCCCTCGAACTTTCCATCCCCGCCGCCGCCACCTTGGGCTTTGAAAAGGAGGCTTCCTACACGCCCAAGATTTTGCTCAAAGCACTGAGCACCGAGACTCGGGTGCTGCTTACCAACTGATGAAGTGATGAAGCGATAGAGTGATGAAGTGATTACGACCGCAAAGCTTTATGACCCACACGCTCGCTTATGGCGGGTAAATGACCAGTGACGCTAAATGGCCAATGACGACTTACCCCACAATGACCAATGACGACTTACCCCGCATTTGACACGCTGAAACTTCCCTTCCTTCTATTATTCAAAGATTATCATCGCATGAAAAAGAGCAACTTCATCTTCTTGTCCATGGCCTTTTTGTGTACGTTCGCCTGCGCCCACCAGCTCGTCGCGCAATCGAACGTCAACATCGCGGCAAACGGCATCACGGCTGGCAGCCCATTCTCCATCGCGCCGCCAGCCAACTGTTTTTTCAATTTTTACGACTTCGGCGGGCTGGCGCTCAACTACAACAACGGCGCAAACGCCAGCGTGACGTTCGAGCCCTCCAACCCAGCCACGCACCGCATCCAAGTCAGTTTCAATGCCTTTGGCTTGGAGGCTGGGTTCGATGCTTTCTACATTTTCAACAGCAGCACTTTGGGCACCAACCAAGTGCCAGGGCCACAGGGAGCCACTTTTTCGGGATTCCCGGCGGGCAATTGGCAAGACATCAGCCCAGGAACGGTGACCGCCAACACGGGCATGGCCGCCGTGGGCGCCAATGCTGCCGAGGCACTGACTTTCCAATTCCGTTCCGACAATGCCATAAGCGCGGCAGGCTGGAGCGCCATCGTGCGCCAAGTGCCAAAAATAACCTGCACCATGATCGCCCCGGCGGCTCAGAGCACCAATACGGGCGCGGCTTCCAATGCCTGTTTTGCAAACGTGACCAGCCCACTGCCCACGTTTTTGCCCGGCGGCTGCAATGCCGGATACCAACTTCAATACCGCATCAACGGCGGTGTGCCCACCACGGTGCTCGACCCCGTGAACACCAATATTTCCGCGCCTGTGGGCGCGAACGTGGTGACTTGGGAACTCATTGACCCTTGCGGCGGCGGCATCATCAGCGCAGCGGTGCAGATAATCACGGTGAACGACAACACGTTGCCCACCATGCAATGCCCCAACAGCCTCACGCTGCACCTGCCTCCGGGCGATTGCGAAACGAGCGACTACACGTTCCAAGTGAGTTGCTTCGACAATTGTTCGTTTGCGAAAATTGGCCAGGTGAACCACCCGATTGATTTCAACAACGGGCACGCCGGCATCATGTTCGACGTGACCAACCTGGGCGCCAACACCATTACCCTCACCCAATTCGGGCCTTCGATGGATGCAGGCACCTGGCCCATGGAAGTGTATCACACCACCAACCTCGGCTCGTTCGCGGGCTTGGAAAATAGCCCCGGCGCATGGACTTTGGCCGGCACGCAAATCGTGATGTCTACCACCCCCGCTGCCGGCACGGCCATACCCGGTTTTGGCATCACGATACCGCCGGGCCAAACGCGCGGCATTTACATCACGAGCAGCGCGGGCATCCCCATCAACTACACGGACGGCACCCGGCAGCTGGACGACGGCACTTTGCGCGTGTCTTCTTTGCCCGGCGCGGGCAAGGCTCACCCCTTCGGCACCACATTCCCCAGCCGTTCTTACAACGGTTTTGTAAAATATTCGAACCCTACCAACAATGCCGTCCAACAACTGAGCGGCATACCTTCCGGCGAGGTGTACCCCATCGGCACGACGACCAATATGTTCAAATGCGTAGATGCGGCGGGCAACATCGCCACCTGCTCTTTCAGCGTGACGGTGCTGGACTTCCCCAACGCGGTGACTTCGCTGACTTGCAACGACTTGGTGACCGTGGCGCTCGGCGACGACTGCACCCACGCCATCGGTGCCGACGATGTGCTGGAAGGTGGTTTCTACAAATGTTACGACCTGTACGTGGTGGAGTTGGACAAAATCCCGCCCTTTGGAAATGGCCCCTGGGTGCCTGCCGTGGTGGGCGCAGCGGATGTAGGAAAAACTTACCGGGTGCGCGTGACGGACCCCGAAACGGACAACCGATGCTTGGGCGACGTGAAGATATTGGACAATCTGGCACCGCCGCTCAGCTGCTCGCCTTCGCCCATCACGGTGCCCTGCAATTTCCCGCTCGACCCGCTCTTCTCGCAAGCAACCACGCTGACGCTGCGCTTTTCAGCGCAAAACCTGCCGGTGAACGTGCTGGATTTCCAAACGCGCGAATTCGTATTGCCCATCAATCTGCCCATGAACGCGGTGGTGAACGACGTGGATTTGCGGGCAAAAATATCGGGCGACGCTTTTTTCAACAACCTCCGCATCCAGGCGGAAAACCCAGCCGGCACGGTGGTGACGGTGTGGAACCAATTGGGTGGCTGCGCGCCTGCGCCCATCTGGGCACGCTTCGACGACGAAGGATCGCCGGTGCTCAATTGCGCCAATTATTCAAGCAACCAAAATGCCCAAATCCCGCTCGGGTTTGGCCTATTGAGCAGTTTTGACAACGAAAATGTGAACGGCAACTGGAAGCTGCGCGTCAGCGACTTGGACGGCAACAACGATGTTTCCAAGATCGAAACCTTCGAACTTTTCATCACCATGACCGGCACGTTCGGCACGGGATTCCCCAACGGACTCACCGCGCCGCCCCTGACGCAGACGAGCGGCCAGAACTACCTCGTGCCTGCCGGATTGCTCGATGCCTGCTCCAACGTGACGCTTTCTTACAACGACCAAACGCTGCCACAAAGCTGCGCGACTGGCTTTACGGCCATCGTGACACGCCGATGGACGGCGACGGATGCGAGCGGGAACGTGGCTACATGCAACCAGATCATCCACCGGCTGCGGCCCACGCTGAACGACGTGGCGCTGCCGCCCGATTTCGACGGAATAGACGGCCCCGTTTTTGAGTGCGAGGGCGTGTACCCAACGCCCGAATGGATCGAAAGCCAGGGGATGCAAGGCTCGCCGAATATTTTTGGGCTGCCCGATGGCTGTGGCATTGTCTGGGAATATGAGGACGACGCGGTGTGGGTGTGCGACGGCACATACAACATCCATCGCCAATGGTCTGTCGTGGACGCTTGCTCGGGGCAATTGATTTACCGAACGCAATTGATTCGGATAGAAGACCACGTTGGGCCGGCATTCATAGATTGCCCCGCCGATATGGTGGAGACGACCGACCCTTACGATTGCTGCACAAGCATGAACTTGCCGGACATTCTGGTGGAAGACAACTGCTCGAGGGTGAGCAAAGTGAGCGCATTAGTGATCACGATAGACCCACACACAGGCGACACCATTGCTTATTTGCCGGTGAACGGGGCGGTGTACAATTTCCCCGGCAATCTGTTGAACGACCCTGACACGCTCGCGGCGTTCGACATGACTCCCTGCATACCCATCGGGCAACACATCGTGGTGTACATTGCCGAAGACGACTGTGGCAACACCAGCACTTGTTCTTTCAACCTGATTGTGGCGGACTATTCGCCGCCGGTGGCATCCTGCGACGAGACGACGGTGGTGGCCATCGGCAAAGATGCCCCCAACGATTGCTATTACCCGAACCAAATCAGCTGTGCCTTTGCAGGGGTGACTTGGGTACGCGCCAACTCTTTTGACGACGGCTCTCACGACAATTGCAGTGGGATAAAATTTACCATCCGAAGAACGCAGCCTTACAGCGACTGCGTCAACAACCTGAACGCTTGCGAGAAAGCAGTGGCTACCGCCGAATCGGACTCCATCAAGTTTTACTGCTGCGAGGTGGGCACGGAACTGACCGTGATCCTGCGGGTATATCAGGTGAACCCCGACGGCACGCTTTCGACGGCCCCTGACGGCAGCCCCATTTTCAATGAATGCGAGGTGAAGGTGCAGGTGCAAGACAAGTTGAAGCCTATTTGCGATGCGCCGTTCAACGTTACGGTCAGTTGCGAAAACTTCGACCCCAGCCTGTGGGCCTACAACAAGCCGACCGTTTATGACAATTGCTGCCTCGACACCTCGTACCATTACCAAGGGCAAAAGGGCCTGACGCACACGGTCAATTATGCGAGTTTCGATACGGTGTGCAACAAGGGGACGATTGTGCGCACGTTCCGGGTGTACGATTGCCACGGGGCGAGCTCGCAATGCACACAGCGCATTGTGGTCAATTTTGAACAGGATTATTTTGTCCGGTTCCCCGACGATGCCATCGTGACGGTGTGCGACGGCACGGGGATGTTTGGCCAGCCGCAACTTTTTGGGGAGGACTGCGAGCTCTTGGGCATCAGTTTTCAAGACGAGATTTACACCATAGTGCCAGATGCTTGTTTCAAGATAGAGCGCACTTGGAAAATCATCAACTGGTGCACCTACGACCCTGATGCGGGCTGCACCCTTGTGCCAAACCCGAACCCGAACCCAAACTCCAGCCACATCACCAACTTGCCGGGGCCTATTGTTTCTGCGCCGGGAACGCTGGCGCCCTGGGCACCTTCGGTGGTGAAAATATTGCCCGGAGACCCCACAGCGACCAATTACAGCATTTTCTGGAACGCCAACGCCAACTGCTACGAGTACAAACAGATCATCAAGATCATTGACCAGCAGGGGCCCATCATACTGTGCCCGCCCAGTCCACAGATATTCTGCGACGAGACGACCAACGACCCGCAACTGTGGAACGAAAGCGCTTGGTGGGATGCCCGGAGCCAATCGCACGACCTCTGCGAAGCGCCCGTTGACCTGAACGTTTCGGCCACCGACTTCTGCTCTGGCGCCAACCTCAACATCCGCTACCTCCTGTTCCTCGACCTCGACGGCGATGGGACGATGGAAACCGTGGTGAGCAGCAGCAACCCGCCCGCCGCCGGGGCGCTGAACTACAACAATGCGGGCACCGCCAATTTTTCTGGCGGCACGCCGCGCCAATTTGACAACCGCCCCGTGGCCGCCAACCAGAAATACCGGTTCGGGCTACAAACTACCGTGAACGGCACCAGCCTCAGCGCGGCGATGCGATGGAACACGCCTGCCACGCCCGATACTTATGTGGTGCCAGAATTGCCCTACGGAACGCACAAGATAAAATGGATAGTCTCCGACGGCTGCGGCAACGAAAGCGTGTGCGAGTACACCTTCGTGGTGAAAGACTGCAAGCCCCCCTCCGTGGTGTGCCTCCATGGCTTGAGCGGCAACCTGATGCCCACGGGCATGATCATGCTCTTTGCCAGTGACTTCCTGCTCAATGCGCAGGACAACTGTACGGCAGACGACGAGCTGAAATTTGCCATCCGAAAATGCGGCATAGGCACGAGCGGATTCCCGCTCGACGACAATGGCAACCCAAACATCAACCTGACTTTCGACTGCACGGAGGTCGGCAGCCAATGCGTGCAACTCTGGGTCGAAGATGCCTACGGAAATTCGGATCACTGCGAGACCTCTATAGTGGTGCAAGACCACTTGGGCAACTGCACCGCAGGCTCCGCTACTGTGGCCGGCTTATTGAAAACCGAGATGGATCATGGTTTGGAAGAAACAGACGTGGAGCTCTCCGGCCCCACTTTCAACCTCTTCGACATGACCGACCAAGACGGCCAATACTCGTTCAGCAATGCCGTGCCGGTACACTCCGACTACACCCTCACGCCCACGAAGGACGACAACCCGCTCAACGGCGTGACGACTTACGACCTCGTGCTCATCAGCAAGCACATCTTGGGCCTCGAACCGCTGAATACACCGTACAAAATGATCGCCGCCGACGCAAACCACTCTGGCAGCATCACCACGTTCGATATTGTGGAACTGCGCAAACTCATCCTTGGCATCTACACCGAGTTGCCCATCAACGATAGCTGGCGATTTGTAGACAAATCCTTCGCGTTCCCCAACTTGGCCAATCCCTTCCAGACAGCTTTCCCCGAAAGCAAAACGGTGGCCGACATTCAGGCCAATACCATGGACGACAACTTCGTGGCCGTCAAAGTGGGCGACGTGAACTGTACCGCCATCGCCAACTCTTTGATGCCCGCAGACGAGCGCACGAGCGGCACTTTCCTTTTCGATGTGGAAGACCGGACGGTGAAGTCTGGGGAAACTTTTGAAGTGAAATTCAAGGCGGCAGAAAACGTGGCCGGCTACCAGTTTACTTTGAATTACAACGATCTGGAACTGGCCGACATCGTGCCAGGGCCGGGAATGAGAGCCGACAACTTCGCCACGTTCGGGGCCGAAAACGCGGTCACCACATCCTTTGATGGGGCGCAGCAGGCAGAATTCACGCTAAAGTTCAAAGCAAAAAAGGCGGGCGAACTGAGCAAGATGATCGGAGTCTCCAGCCGCATCACCAAAGCGGCGGCGTATTCGCCCAACGACCAATCCACCAGCCCAACCCAGCCTACCGACGCACCTGCAATCAGCCAATTGGACATCGCGCTCCGCTTCAACGGCAAAGACGGAAGCACCATCAGCGGCGTAGGCTTCGAGCTGTACCAAAACCAGCCCAACCCCTTTGTAAACCGCACCCTCGTGGGCTTCCACCTGCCCGAAGCGGCGGCGGCCACGCTCTCGGTGTTCGACCAATCGGGTCGCTTGGTGTTCCGCCAAAAAGGAGATTTTCCGAAGGGTTACAATACCATCCCGCTGGAGAAATCTCTCCTGAACACTGCTGGGGTGCTTTTCTACACTTTGGAAACCGCCAGCGACAGCGCGACGAAAACAATGATACAGGCGAGATGAGAGAGGGTGAGAGGGTGAGAGACCTGTGCACCGTTGACGAAAAGTTGCTCTTTTCTACCACCGTGGGCGCCTCAAAAAGATGAGGCGCTCACGCTTATGGAACGAAACGAGCAGTAAAGGATAACTTGGCGAACGGATTCGCCAAATGTTTTTAATCCAAATTTTGGCTTGCGGGGCATAAGACATCTCTGCTGCCCCAACGCCGCCAAAATCCGCTTTAATCCCCCGTTTGAGGATGATTTTTCCTCCCTTTTCTAATCCCGGTTTAATCTCTTGAGGGCGGTCAGGCAGCAAAAGCGCTGTCTGGGCGCTTTTTTTTCGGGCAATGCTATGCACCCAAAAACCGGGTCACCTCCTGCACCACCGCTTTGTCCTGCATCCGATGGCCAAAGCCCTCGGTCTGCAAAAAACGGCAGCCCCAAGATTCGGCGATGGCACGGCCTTCGGCCACAGGAGCAACATCGTCGTCGAGGTCATGGATCACCAAACCTTGCACATCGGCAAGTTCGGCGGCTTTTTTCCGCACGGAGTATTCCTCCACCTTCGTGCCGCTGCGCCGCTCGATGTGCCGAAAAAGGGCTTGTACTACCGATTCGTTTGCTCCCAGTGCCTGCGCAAAATCACGGATGACACGGGTAGACTCCGCAAACGAAGCCAGCACCACCATTTTGGAAGGGCGTTTTGCGCCCAAAAACGCGAGGCTCATCACCGCAGCCGCGCCGCCCAGCGAATGCCCCACGATGGCATAAGGCGCAGGATTTTCGGCGATAAATTTTTTGACCGTGCGGCTGTACAAAAGCACGTTGAGAATACTGCCGTCCGAGTAGCCGCTCGCCGGGGCATCGAAGGCTTGTACCCGAAAACCAGTCTCCTGCGCCACCCGGATGTACTTGTGCCAGCGCGCAGCGTTGGACTCCCAGCCATGCAGGAACAGCACCGTGCGGGCATCGGGGATATTCGAATCCCAAGTGTAGGTGCGGACAGAAAGCCCTTCGGTGCGCAGCGTGGCGTGGGCAGCCGTGGCCAAAAAATCGCGGTCTTTTTCGCGCACAGCCAGCCGCTTCGGGGTGCAGAATATGCGGAAAGCGACGCGCCCGGCCATTGCGGGCGACACGGCGGCGAGGGCGTTGAGCATCTTGCCCACGCGGCGGTATTTCTTTAGAAGTGGCTCAGGAATTTGTTGTGGCATGGCGGTGAGGGAGTGCGGGGTTCAGCCCGCTAAAAACACGGAAGCAAAGGAACGACGAGAAAAACGTTGGCAATTAGAAATGAGTGCTTCGATTCTAAATGGCAACTACGCGGCATTGACGGGCTGAACCCCCACCCTCACCTCACCCTACCACGACCACAAATCGTGCTCGCGCCGGAACAGTTCGTTCTTTATCTTTTCTGACTCCAGCAACAGTTCCACCCCAGTGTACTTGTCCTGCAAACGCAAGTCTTGCACATTGTTTTCCTTTGTGATAAAGGAGGCGAAATACCGCTTCTCAAAAATATCTTCCCAAGTGGTGGTGGCCGACCAGTTTTCGCCGTGCGTGATGGCTTTATGGTGTGCCAGCAATGGCCGCGACGAAGGGTAGTGCACCCAAAAGAGCGGCATTTCGTAGCGGAAATTCCCCTCCTCGTCCTTCACGTCAATAATGGGCGCAATGCCGAGGATGCGGTGGCGGAGCGTGCTGGTTTTGGCATCAAAAAACCATGATTCTTTCAAGCGAAAGCGTTTCACGTCTTCCCAATTTGTCTCGTTTTCGACTACCCTCACTTCGTCTGAGTAAGTTTCAAGGTCTGGCACCACAATCGTGTCGCGCTTGAAAAGCAAAGCCCGCACCCCCTCTGGCGTGAGGCGTTTGCTGAACTTGTCGTCCTCGGTGCTGTACACCGAGAGTTCGCCCGCCAATGCGGCATCGGCCAAGATTTTGAAGAGCGGCGATTGGGGCGCGGCGAACGGGAGGTTCATTTTTTCGCGCACATCCACCACGCGCCAGATGCGTTTTTCCCACAAAATATCGGCCTCTCGGATGGGCTGATAAGGCAGCACGGCGTGGTCGGCCACCACCTCGCGCTCCGTGATGTCGTCGAGCGGTGGCGAAGCGGCTTCCAAGGGTTCGGGGTCTTGCGCGAACGCGAAATTGGCGGTAAGGAGCATGGCTCCGCCGAGGCAGCCCATAAGCCGGGCTGCCCGATTTGACAGCAGATTTGTCATGTCAGGAAATGTTTAGCAATGAAAAATGAGAGGAGAAAAAGGTCGTAATCGGACGAGTGAGCGCGGAGGGAGGGCGGGGTTTAGCCCGCTTTAATTTCAAAGTAATGGCGGGCTAAACCCCGCCCTCCCTCCGCGCTCACTCATCCCTCAACGGGCTGCGCCAAAAGGGTATTTCCAAGGTTAAAAATTTTAACAGGAAAGCCAGCGGGCGAACTCCAAGAGCGAGTCGAATTGAAAATCAATGTTCATCCGCGAAAGGCTGTCCATTTCTTCAAACTTCCCGCGAATCAGCACGGGGCGGATTCCGAGCCGTTGGGCAAATTCCATGTCCGACACCGAATCGCCCACCATCCAGGCATCTTCCAAATCAATGTCGGGGAAATCGGCCAAAGCCAACCAAGCCATGCCGGTGGCGGGTTTTCGGCAAGTGCAGCCTGCGTCGGGGCGGTGCGGGCAATGGTAGGCGCGGTCAATGCGCCCGCCCTCGGCTTCCACAAACGCGAACATTTTTTGGTGAACGGAGTGCAGTTCGAGTTCAGTCATCAGCCCTTTTCCCACGCCCGCTTGGTTGGTGACGACGATGATGCGCCCGAATTTCCCGGCGAGCAGGCGCATGGCTTCTCCCAGCCCTTCGGTGGGCTGGAATTCGGTGGGCGTTTTTATATAATCGCCGGGGGTGCGGGTGTTGATGACCCCATCGCGGTCGAGGAAAAGTGTGGACATGGAGTATGTTGAATTGAAGTTAAAACCGTTCACCCCACCAACGCCCCCACCTGCCGCAGCACATTCTTCGCTACTTCCAAAAACGCCTCGGCCACTTTAGGGTCGTTTTGAAGAATGGCAGGCATCCCCGAATCCCCGCCCTCGCGCACACTTTGCACCAAGGGGATTTGGCCGAGCAAGAAAAGGGGGTTCAGATTTCGGTGGATGTAACTATGCCCAGAACAAATGTTCGAAAAAATTCAGCAGAGCCTATAGCCTCGA
Organism: Saprospiraceae bacterium; assembly: GCA_046155725.1. Classification (GTDB taxonomy): domain Bacteria; phylum Bacteroidota; class Bacteroidia; order Chitinophagales; family Saprospiraceae; genus M3007. Next base: position 5,471 of record JBJXFT010000299.1, on the reverse strand, counting down.
ATACATCGGCCTCCGAAGGGTCGTGTGCCAAGCTGGGATAGCGGGTGAGGACGGCGTAATCATTGATTATGACTGCATGGTTGAAATGTTCTGCGGAAACAGGTAGGCCTGCGGCAGCGAGCAAGTCCAACACCTCTTCCAAATCGTGCGTTCTTTTGATGGGCTGTCCGACGTGCAATAAAAGTGCCTTCAAGTATTTTTCAGCCGCTTGTTGGCAGTGGTAACAAATCAAATCGGGGTATGCTTCCCAGTTTGGGGACATATCGCGCACCAGCGCAAAGTCGCGGTCGCCTTTTGCCAGCCAAGCGAACGGGTCGTCAGGATTCATACAAGACTTTGCCAGTTGAAAGGATTTCGTGAACGAAAGAGTGGGGGAAGTTTTTGCCAGTCTCGATTTCTTCCGGGGTGTAAACAAGGATGTCCATCCCAAAAAACCAACGTCGGCCATTCGCCCGAAGCGCTTTGCGGAATTCGGCGGAGCGTTTGTGCTGTGGCAAATCTGATTTTTTTACAATGGCCAAATCAAGATCGCTGTCGTCTTTCGCCACTCCCTGTGCGTAAGAGCCGAACAAGATAATCTTCTCTGGCCGACATTCGTCCACAAGGATTTGGACAATCTCTTTCAATTGTGCAGCTGTGACCATGCTGATTTTTGTTGGCAAATTTACGGCAAAAAATTGCCGGGATATCTACAACTTTGTAATGGGCTTCCCCTCAGCCCGCCAACGCCCCCACCTGCCGCAGCACATTCTTCGCCACTTCCAAAAATGCCTCGGCCACTTTAGGGTCGTTTTGAAGAATGGCAGGCATCCCCGAATCCCCGCCCTCGCGCACACTTTGCACCAAGGGGATTTGGCCGAGCAGAACGGAATTGCTTTCCCGCGCCAGTTTCTTCCCGCCGCCTTGCCCAAAGATGTAGTATTTGTTTTCAGGCAATTCGGCTGGCGTGAACCACGACATATTTTCCACCACCCCCAGGATGGGCACACCGATTTGAGGCAGCAAAAACATGTTCACGGCTTTGATGGCATCGGCCAACGCTACGTCTTGGGGGGTCGTCACCATCACTACACCCGTCACTGGCACTGTCTGCACGAGCGTGAGCTGCACATCGCCGGTGCCGGGTGGCAGGTCCACGATGAGAAAATCAAGTTCGGGCCACAGCACTTCGCTGACGAATTGCTTGATGATGGCGGCAAGTCGCGGGCCGCGCAACACCACGGCTTGCTCTGGCTCGATGATAAACCCGACGCTGATGCAAGGAATGCCGTGGCCTTCGAGCGGGATCATTCTGGGAACGCCAGTCACGTCGCGCACTTTGGGCCGCTGACCCGTGAGGCCAAGCATGGTAGGAATGCTGGGGCCGTACACGTCGGCATCGAGCAGGCCGACTTTTGCGCCCAATTGTTTGAGACCCAGCGCCAGATTGACGGCCACGGTGCTTTTGCCCACGCCGCCCTTGCCGCTTGCCACAGCGATAATATGCTTGATTTGCGGCACGGAACTCGGCGGCGCAATGCCGTCCGTAGCCTTCGCCACGAAGTGGGCGTTCACTTGCGCCTGTGGGAAAACCTCCGCGATAGCTCCGATGCAGGCGAAGTTGAGTTCAGCCTTGCCCTGCATTTGCAAGGACGGCACGGCGAGTTTGAAGTTGACACTGTTGCCTTCTATTTCAAGGTCTTGCACCATGCCCGCCGTGATGATGTCGCGGCCGGTTTGTGGGTCGCGGACTTGGCGGAGGGCGGCGAGGATTTGTTCTTTTTCCATGTAGTTTGCTACCTTTGTCGAAGCACAAAGATTGAGCATGGCAAGGGATTTCTATCATGAACACGTCAAAGCAGCCTTAAAAAAAGAAGGTTGGAACATCACGCACGACCCGTTCGAGATGACGGTGGACTTGGTTGATTACGAAATTGACTTGGGGGCGGAACCCATGATTGCTGCTGAAAAGGAAGGAGAGAAAATCGCGGTCGAAATCAAAAGTTTTGTTGGCCCCTCCACCATTAGCGAATTTCACAGAGCGGTCGGCCAATTCAACGATTATTATGTGGCGTTAGAATCTTATGACCCAAGTCGAACGTTGTACCTGGCAATACCCGAAAGGATTTTCAATAGTTTTTTTCAAAAGCCAGTGATTCAAAAATCATTGGCTCGCATTGGAGCAAAGTTGTTGGTCTACAACCCCCTTTCGCAAACAATTACGCAATGGATAAAGTAGCAAAATACCAAGACGTTTTGGTCAAGTATCTCAGCGACTTTGCCAGCCGCTCAAAGCCGGTCAATCTCCCAGACGTAGAAACACGTTTGATTGCTGACCGTGAGCGCAACAGTTTTCAGGTAGTTCGCATCGGTTGGCAGGGCGAGCGTTTCGTTTTCGCTGTGGTGTTTCACTTTGACATCAAAGGGGGCAAAATTTGGTTTCAGTGCAACAATACCGAGCGCGAAGTAGTGGATGAGCTCATGGAGATGGGTGTGTCGAAAGATGACATTGTGCTTGGTTTTCAGCCTCCTTACGCAAGGCATCATTCGGGTTTTGCTGTTGCTTAGGGTAGAGGCGGCGAGAATTTGTTCTTTTTCCATTTTTGTAAATCAAAGCCCCTCTGGCCGTGGCGGCTTGCGGAACACCTCGGTAGCCGAAAGCACAAAATCGGGCAGCGCAGGAGCGGCAGAGCAAAGGTCGTCGCCTTGGCAGATAGTCATCTGGCCGCCACGATAGACATGGACTTCCAGCAATTCGGGAAAGATTTGCCACACTACCGGCACTTGATCGGAAGTGCGATAATCCCTCATTTTTCTCATCACACGATATGCGCCGTCGCTGGTTGAAATCACTTCGATAACAAAGCGCGGCACTTGGTTCTGCCCATAAGCCATAACTGCAAGTTGATCTGCCGAAAACCATGCGATGTCGGGACGGCGGTGTGTATCGTTGAGGAAAAATGTGTCGGCCTCGGCCAGAAATTCACCTAAGTCATCTCCAGATTGTGCTGCAAGTTTGCGGAGGAATTGCGCCAAGTTGCGCCAGATGAAGTATTGATCCTGATTCATAGAACGGGGTGTTTTTTCCACCATGCCCTTCACCCACTCGTACTTGTAGCCATCTTCCCGGCGCAGGTAGCGGCTCTGGAAGTCTTTCCAAGTGATGGGCTTGGTGGCTGCTGGGAGTTTGCGGAGCGGCTTTCGGGCGGGTTGCGCGGCGTTCGCCGTGGTTGAGATAGCGACCATCTTGAGAATATGCAATGGGATATGAGATAATTGTGATAATGGGGCGCAGATGAAATTGCTCTGCAAAAATAGTCAAGTTGCCCGGATATTGAACGCGATGGTTTTCACCCGCTTCGTCAGCCTACCCTCGCTCAGTCTTTCTTCCAAAACCATTTCCTGCGCTGCGGGCATTTCAAACACCGAAGCCATGTCGCGGATGCGGGCGGCGGGTACGCTGGCGGCTTGCAATTTCGTCATTGCGTCATTCAACGCCATTGCAGAAATGGCTGCTTGGAGCATCTCGTTCAGCCGCTCGCGGTTTTTCACACGAGCCGTGTTGGTTTGAAAGTCAACATTTTGCAGCAAATTTTCCAAATTCAGAACCTTGCAAAGTTGGGAAAATTGCCGCTCCGTGCCCACAGCGAGCAGCAGCGTTTGCCCGTCGGCGCATTGGAACGTGTCGCCGTAGGGCGCGATGTTCGGGTGGCGTGTGCCCATGCGCTGCGGGATGTGGCCGGTCATCAGGTAGTTGCTGGCTTGGTTGGCGAGCGAAGCAAGGGCGGATTCCATGAGCGAGGTGCTGACCGTGCTGCCTTCGCCTGTGCGCTCGCGCTGAAGCAGGGCGAGGAGGATGGCTTCTTTGAGTTGGTGCGCGGCCAATAAATCCACAAACGCTACCGGCATCCGCACGGGCGGGCCACCCTGTTCGCCGCACATAGCGAGAAATCCCGCCTCGGCTTGCAGCACAATGTCGAAAGCCGGGCTTTCGTCCTCCGGGTCGGCGAAGGAGTTTAGTTGGGCGTAGATGAGGCGCGGGTTTTCGCTTCGCAAAGTTTCGGGATCAAAACCCATGCGGCGGGCGGAGGAGGGCTTGAAATTGGAAATGACGACATCAGCAGTAGTGGCGACTTTAGTCGCAACATCTCGGTCGGCAGGATCATAGAGATCGAGCAACAAATGCCTTTTTCCCCAATTGACGCTGCACCAGTAGGCCGAAATGGGCGAATCGGGGTCTTCGGAAGGCTGTTTCCAGCTGCGCGTCACGTCGCCGCCCGTGGTTTTATTTTCGATTTTGATGACTTCCGCGCCGAGTTCGGCGAAGAACATCCCGACGGCGGGGCCAGCCAGCACGCTGGCAAACTCTACCACTTTCAGGCCGGAAAAAAATTTGTCTTGCACCACTTTTGAGTTTTGCAGCGGGGTTGTTTTGGTGCTGCGTTCCTTAGTGTACCTTAGTCCCTTCGTGTTTTAAAATTCAAATCACGGTGTGCTTAGTGGTTGTTCCTTCTCACGCCGTTCCTTTTCTTGCAGTTGTTTGCTGGTCATGGTGCTGCCGTCGTGGCTCCAGCCGGGCGGGCCGAATGTGTACCCAAACTTGGAACGAAAGGGTTTTTTGCTGCTGAACAAATCCTTGACAATGTTGATCCACTCGTGGAACACAATGTTCAAGGCATCTTTTTTTTCCAAAGGTTTGGTGAGGCCGTAGCGCAGGGGCTGGTACGCTTCTGCGGGCAGTTCTGGCTGGAAAGTGCCAAACCATTTGTCCCACACGATGAGGAACATCCCCAGATTTTTGTCCAAATAAAGCGTATTGGAGGCGTGGTGCACCCGGTGGTGCGAGGGCGTGACGAGGATGTGTTCGAGCCAGCCCATTTTTCTGACGTGTTCGGTATGCACCAGAATCCCCCAAATCTGCGTGGCTGCAAAAATGAAAATGATGTCTACGGGCTTGAAGCCCATCATGGCGAGCGGGATAAAATAAATGAAACGGTAGAGCGGCTGGAACACGGATGAGCGGAAGCCCACCGTGAGGTTAAACTGATCGGAGGAGTGATGCGTGACGTGCACCGCCCAAAAGAAACGGCTGACATGATCCACCCGGTGCAGCCAGTAGTACAGAAAATCCATGCCCACCACCAGCCAAAACCAATACCACAGCGGCGTGGTGAATTCGTAGAGCCGATGCACCCAAAGCCATTGAAAGATGACGAGGTACACCGCCCGGAACGCCACGTCAATGCCGCTGTTCAACAGCATCAGGTAGAGGTTCGTCAGGGTGTCGCGCACCGTGTACGATTTCGTGTGGCGGTAGTGGCTCAGCAGCATTTCGGCCACGATGACCACCACATAAAGCGGTGTGCTGATCAAAATCAAAAGTTGCTCGCGCAAAGATTCCATGCCTTATTTTTTCAAACAATTTACCCTGTCCCTGTATTCTGGCTCGGCCAGATAGCGAAGCCCGATAAGCATTTCGGCCCGCATAAAAT
>JBJXFT010000326.1:0-21896 GCA_046155725.1 Saprospiraceae bacterium | reverse complement strand
AGCGCCGTTTCGGTTGCCATCACGGCGAGCGGAATCAATTGCGCCGGCACGAGCGGAACGCTCACGGCTGCGGGCTTTGGCGGAACGCCGCCTTACGCCTATTCTTGGCAAAGCCCCGCCGGCGCATCTTCTGGGGAAACGGTTCCCGTAGCCGCGCCCGGCAATTACTTCGTCACCGTCATGGACGCGAGCGGCTGCGCAAGCATAGGCGCATTTACCGTTCCCAACCCCATCTTGGTAGATGTCTTGGCTACCGACATCCCTTGCTCTTACTACCCAGATGGCGGTGCGGTGACCGCCAACGTAGGTGGCGGGAAGCCGCCTTATGCTTACTCTTGGAGCAACGGCAGCACAACGCAAATGCTGATGAACGTACCCGCAGGCACTTATTTTGTGACGGTGACGGGTGCAAACGGCTGCACGGCTACTGACGTTGACAATGTGGACATACCAGACCCCTTGGAGGTAACGGTTGTTTGGATAACCCCAGCTTGCGGCGGAAACAACAACGGTTCTGCCATTGTGCAAGCCACCGGCGGAACGCCCCCGTACACGCACACTTGGAGTCCGGGCGGTCTCACGGGCGCTTCGCAAACCGGCCTTGCCCCAGGCACCTACTACGTCTGCACCTTCGACGCGAATGGCTGCCAAAAAGATATAAATGTGGTCATCCCGGCCACTACGGGCTTGGACGTTCAGTTGATGCTCAACAGCGCCACCTGCCTTGGTGTCAATACAGGTTCGGCAACCGCGGTGGTAAACCCGCCCGGCAACTACACTTACCAATGGAGCCCCGCAGGTTCTACTACTGCACAACTCTCTGGTCTCGCAGCGAACACCATCGTTTCGGTCACGGTGACCGACCCAGTTTCAGGTTGCAGCGGCACGGCAACGGGGGTAATCGGCGGGCACAATTCGATTGATATTGCAGTCACCGCCAACGACATTCTCTGCGCGGGCGGCTTCGGCAGCGCCACGGCAGTAGCCTCCAACGGCACGCCGCAATACACCTACACTTGGTTTTCTGGAAATACGCAGATTGGCGGCGAGGCAAGCATTTCCGGTCTTGCACCGGGCGCATACATGGTCTCGGTAGTGGACGCAGCGGGCTGTATCGCACAAACGGTGGCAAACATCGGCATCGAATCCGCGCCCGATGCGCTCATTGGTGGGGGGAATGTTTTGGTCTGCGGCGACGAATTCAGCACCGTCCAATTCACCAACCTCTCCACCGACCCCTTCAACCAAATCACCGAACTCATCTGGACGGTGACCGGCCCAGGCATTGATACGGTCATCAATCAGCAAAACCAAATCACGTTCCTCCTGCCAGTTGATGTCAACATCACGGTGCAACTCATCGTCCTTTCGGGCGTGGGCTGCCCCGATACCACCACTTTAGAATACAATGTGCCGGGAATCCCAGACATCACCCTCAGCCTGGATTCGACTTCGCTAAACTGCGTAGGCGACCCGGTGGGCATCTTCGTCGTGGATGGCGACTCGACGTACACCTACGTTTGGAACCCTGCGGTAATGATAAACCCCGACCCGCTCCACGTTTTGGTAAACCCATCCGACACCACAACGTATGTGCTGACGGCCACGGACGGAAACGCCTGCACGGCCACAGCCAGCATCACGATTGCGCCCGATGCGGGAGTTTTCCAACTGACGGTGACGGACGACCTGATTCAAACTTGTAGCGCAACCGCTACGCTTTCGGCCAGCGCAAGCGTAAGTTCGGTGGATTTCGTGTGGACAGACCCCAGTGGGGCTGTAATTCCCGGAAACCCCGTGACGGTGCCAGCCACTCCTACCACAACCATCTACACCGTGACGGCCACTTCGCTGGATGGCTGCATTGAAACAAAAACGGTGGAAGTGACGGGCTACGGCTTTGAATTGTCCATTGACTCGACGACTTCCCTGAGCGGCTGCGCGGAAACGGATTTGCCCTTGGGCGTGACCGTTTCGCCGCCCAGTGCAAACCTGAACTACGAATGGTCGGTAACCCCGCCTGCCACCATTTCCCCCGCCAACGACCCCAACCCCATGTTCAATGGCCCTGCGGGCGATTACACCGTGACGGTGATAGTGAGCAATGACTTCTGCGCGGACACGCTGGAAATCCCTGTCCACATTTCCCCCAACATGGAACTCAACGAGGCCATTTCGGCCGATCTGTGCGATGGTCGCGTGGTGAGTTTTTTCAACAACAGCGGAATGGAGGGTGTATGGAGTTTTGGCGACGGAACGCCGCTCAGCGACGCGACAAACCCCGTCCACACTTATGATAATGCAGGAGAGTACTTAGTGACCTTCACGCCAAATGACGCACAATGCACCGCCCCGTGGGATTCTATGATCAATGTGCAGCAAGCGGCACTGTCGGCAAGCATCGTCCACAACTATGTGGATTGTGCTTTGCAGGCTGAAATACTTTTCAATGGGACGGTGAACAACCCCGGCAATGTCACTTGGGCTTGGACTTTTTCGAGCGGAACGCCCGCCACTTCTTCGGAGCAAAACCCAACGGTGACCTTCACAACGGAGGAAACGATAACCGCAACGCTCGTGGTGACGGATATCAACAAATGCACCGCAACGGCTACCGCGCAGGTGGAAATCAGCATCCTGAACGACAGCATCCCGCAAACCACGAGCATTTGCCCCGGCGAGTCGCTCCAACTGAACCCAGGGTTTGATGCTGGCGCAGTCTATACTTGGACAGCCACGCCAGCCGACCCGACTTTGAATGTAAACGACCCGAACCCCACCGTATCGCCGATTGTGCCGACCACCTATTCGGTTCAAATTGCGCAAGGGCTTTGCACGGAAACGTTCATTGCCGAAGTGACGCTCCATGAAGAGGGCGACGTGGCCTTGCCCAACGACACGGCGGTCTGCAACACCGACCTGCTCCCCATCACCGCCCAAAGCAGCAACGCAACGGAGTTTGAATGGTCCACGGATCCGAATTTCTCCAGCGTTTTTTCCACCTTGGCCACGGTGGCGCTTTCGCCCACGTCGAACAACTATTACTACGTCCGCACCACCACTGCGGCGGAATGCTTGGCCATTGATTCCATCAAGATTGACCTCGCAATCGTGGACATTCAGGCCTTGCCAAACAACCCGCAGATATGCCTCGGAGAAGAAACTGAACTGGTGGTGACCAACCTCAACCCCGACCAAATCTTGGAATACGCCTGGTCGCCCGCTTTGCCGGGCATCCCGAACCCCAGCGTTTCGCCGACCGAAAACTCGACTTACGCGGTGGTGGTGACCAATCAATATAACTGCACCGCTTCCGCGAGTTTTTCGGTAGGGGTGACTTGGGTGGCGGTAACGGCAGAAATCACCGGGCCTGACACCATCTGCCCCGGCCTGACGACGACCTTGTTGGCAACCCCAGACGGCAACGGCACTTTCTTCGATTTTGCTTGGTCGCCGTCGGGCTCGCTCGTCAGCCCCAATTCTGCTGAAACAGAGGCCGCTCCGGCCCAAGACGAGGTGTACACGGTGACGGTGACAAGCGACAACGGCTGCACGGCCGCCGACCAAGTGCAGGTGTTCTTCATGCAAACTGCTTGCGAAAACCCCTACATTTTTGTGCCAAAGGCTTTCACGCCAAATGGCGACGACAAAAACGACTACTTCAGGGCGCGCGGCGCAGACATCAAAGAATTGAAATTCATCGTCTGGGACCGTTGGGGCGAGATCGTGTACGAAACCTACGACCCCACTGCCCAAGGCTGGGACGGCACTTACAAAGGCAAAGACCTCACGCCCGATGCGTATGCCTGGTACCTCTGGTGCACCTGCGGCAACGGCGATACGTACGAGACAAAAGGCAACGTGACGCTGTTGAAATAGGGCGCGCGGGGTTCAGCCCGCGTCATAAATATCCACGCGGGCTGAACCCCACGCTCCCCCCCCTATAAAACCGCCTTCTCGTGCTGCTGCGCGAGAGGGCGGTTTTGTTATTGGTACTTTTACACTATGAAACCCTCCGAACTCATCCTCAACCCCAACGGCAGCATTTATCATCTTGCGTTGCGGCCCGAACAGGTGGCACCGCTCATCATCACAGTGGGCGACCCGGAGCGGGTGGCGCGGGTAAGCCGCTACTTCGACCGGGTGGAAAGCCGGGTGCGCAAGCGCGAATTTGTGACGCACACGGGCTGGCTCGGCAAGACGCATCTCTCGGTAATCAGCACGGGCATCGGCCCCGACAACGTGGATATTGTGCTGAACGAACTGGACGCGCTTTTCAACATTGACCTCCACACTCGGAAGGTAAAGCCCAAGATTACCCAATTAACCTTCCTGCGCTTGGGCACGGCGGGGTGTTTGCAGCGCGAAGTGCCGGTGGATTCGCTCGTGGCATCTTCTGGGGCTATCGGGATGGATGGGCTGATGCAGTTTTACGACGCGCCGCGACAGCAGGGGCATCCTCTTTTGGCGGCACTTCGTGCGCATTGCAAAGGGGAATGGGATTTTCCACTCGGGCCTTATTTCGCCGAAGGCGATGAAAGTTTGCTGCGCCAATTCTCCTCAAATTTCCACCAAGGCATCACTGCCACAAACCCCGGCTTTTATGGCCCGCAGGGCCGACAACTACGCGCCCCGCTGCGCCAGCCGCGTTACTTGGATTTGCTGCAAACCTTTGCGTTTGAAGGAAAAAAAATCCTGAACTTGGAAATGGAAACGGCTGCTATTTACGGCCTTTCGCAACTTTTGGGGCATCGGGCGGTGTCGCTCAGCGTCATTTTGGCCAACCGCGCCGAAGGCAATTTCAGCCTAAATCCTGCCCGCAGCGTCCGCCGATTGGTGGAAACTGCCTTTGAGAAAATTTCATCGGGAGTTTGAAAAGAGCATTGCCGCTCTGCGGTACTTATCGGTTATAGTTCTGGTCGTTTCCTTGCCCTTGCTGACGGTTTTGACTGCCTCCGTCCCCTTGCTGCTGGCGGTTTTGACTGCCGCCGCCGCCCCCTTGCTGGCGGTTTTGACTGCCGCTGCCGCCCCCTTGCTGCTGACGGTTTTGACTGCCGCCGCCGCCGCCCCCTTGCTGTCGGTTTTGACCGCCGCCGCCACCTTGCTGCCGTGGTTTTTCGGGTGCTTTTTCTTGTATCTCCACATAGCCAAACCCCAACTGTGGGTACTCCCCGAAACCTGCATAGTAGCAGAATTCCAAAAGGGGTTTTGACATTGTGACCTCAAAGTCATAGACAAAGCCGCGCAGTTGCTGAATGCCGTCCGTGTTGGGCTTGAGGTGGATGAGCCTTGATTTTGATGACCCATATATCTGGAAATCCATGGCCAGAGAAGGGTCTAAAAGGCCTAAGGCAGCCAGCGATTTGTACATCGTGGCGGCTTTGAAGCGGCGCACTGCGTGGGTGAAAAAACTGATGTCATAATCCAGGTTGTCGGGCATCAGGTATGGGTTCGGCACGGGCTTTCCTTCGTCCACATTGGTGACCGAAATGGGCGACCCGGCTTTGAACTGCGTGGTTTCTTTGAAGGGCGGTCGAGGCATCACTTGCCAGTGCTTTACTTCAAAACGAGCAGGTTGGCCTTCGCAAATCCCCAACGTGAGCGGCAATTGGCGGAACAAAACGATGACCTGCTGCTCAAAAGACTGGTCAATATAGCAGGAGAAGGTGAGCTTCACTTGGTTGCCTTGCAACCTGAACTCTTGCCGCATTTGGTCCATTTCGTAAGGATAAATGGCCAGAGGGCTGAACGTGAAAAGTTTGAAAGTCCGCGAAGCAAAGTCGTAGGTACGCTTTTGCGCCCAAGCGGAGAGCTCTGGGCTGGCCTTGGACAAGACATTGAAAATCCAATTGGATATTTCCGATTGGTAGTTTATTGGAATGATGGTACCCTTCTGGCAAGTCAGGGTAAATTGGATGCGCATACTTCTGGTTGATTAAAAGAAGATTAAATTTTCCCCCGTGTAAGTTTTGCAGATGCTGCTTTTGCGGGCGAAAAGTACGCAACGCTTCAGTTTTTGCAAGAAAAATTTAAAGAAGCTTGAGTTTCAAGTCCGCAAGTCTGCAAGTTTCAAGTAGCAAGTCTGCAAGTGGCAAATGGGCAAGTTGATTTTGGTGTAGGCATGGGACTTGAAACTTGCAGACTTGCTACTTGAAACTTGCAGACTTGAAATGCGTCAGCGCACAAGCGTCAGATCACCTTTGAAGAATTCCTCAGAGCCGTCCAGATATTCCACCAAGGCGCACCATGTGTACACATCCATCGGGGCGAGTTTGCCGCGCCAAAAACCGTCCCATCCCAGCGTTTCTTGATTGGGCAAAAACGAATTGCGCCTAAAAGCGAGGCCGCCCCAACGGTCATAAATCTGGAACCACTGCACTTGCCGCACGCTGCGGCCTGCAAACACCGTCACCCAATCGTTGAACCCATCGTCGTTGGGCGAAAACACATTGGGCACATACACGTTCTTCGGGCCTTTCAATTCCACCCGGATGGCATCGGTGGCCGCGCAGCCGCTTGGGTCGGTGACCGTGACGGCGTAATCGCCCGCTTCCGTCACCGTTATCGTCGAGTTGGTGCTGCCCGTGCTCCACAGATATCGCCAAGTGGCGTTGCCCCCGCCGAACGTGAGCGTATTTCCCTCCAGCAACAACGTGTCCGACGGGCCCAGTTCGATGTTCGGTATCTGGCCGACGGAGACAAAAACCGTGTCGCGGGCCACGCAAAGTTCGGCGTCGCACACTTTCACGCTGAAATGCCCCATCGTTCCGGGCGGCAGTTTTATCATGGGCGTGGTTTGGCCCGTGTTCCATTCGTAGGAGCAAGAAGGGCAGTTTTGCACCGTGGCGTCGAGCGTCAGCGAGTCATTGGTGCAAAAAGTGGGCGAGCCGATCTGGAGGATATTGGCCGCAAGGCCGCATTCGGTGCGCAGCACCCAAAAATCATTGAGGCCAAAAGAGTTGGCCGTTTTTTCAAAGCCCGTTCCGCTTTCTGATTGCCCGCCAAAAATCCAAGAGCCATCGGGGAATGCGGCCATTTTCGTGAGCGCGTCGTGGCCTGTCCCGCCGAAAGTTTGCTGCCAAACCTGATTGCCCAGCGCATCGAGGCCCACCAGCCAATAATCGTAGCCCCCCCGCGCTGCCGTCGTTTTGTTGCCCGAAACACCCGAATCCGTCACCCCCCCCAGCGTAAGCCCGCCACATTCGTGGGCTTGGATAAAATAAAGGTCGTCCAGCCCAACGCCGCCAAAACTCAGGTCGCGTATTTTGTTGCCGCCGGCATCCAATTCCAAAAGCCAGTAGTCGCTGTCGCCGCCATAAAAATCTGCGTCTTTGCCGTTGTTGAAAGCGGTGGGCGGCGCGGGCAAAGACCCGGAGCGGCCTCCGAGCCAAAGATGGCCGGACGGGGACACGCTGAGCGAGTACGGAAAATCTTCGCCCGTGCCGCCGTAGCGGTGCTGCCAAATGGTTTGGCGAGCGTTCGGGTCAAACTTCAGGAGCCAAAAATCAATGCCGCCCCGCGCAAACTCAGGGCCGAGGTCGCCACTGTTTGGCACCGAATTGGTGCCGCCCACGAGGAAGAAATTGCCGTCGCCGGCAGGTTCGATATCGTTCAGGCGTTCGTCGCCCGCGCCGCCCAAAGTCTTGTCCCAGAGTTTGTTGCCCTGCGCGTCGGTGCGAACAATCCAGAAATCCACCCCCCCGCGCGAAGGCTCCGACTTCTCGCCGCCCGCGCCCGAATTGGAGAGGCAGCCCAAGAGCAAGTCGCCGTTCGGAAGTTCTTGAATGGAAAAAAGTTGCTCGTCGGCCGCGCTGCCCAATGTTCGGTCCCAGAGCTTGTTGCCCTGCGCGTCGAGTTTCAGGAGCCAGGCATCCTTGCCCCCGCGCGAGGCTTGGGTTTTGTCGCCGCCGATGCCCGATTCGGAGTAGCCGCCTGCGAGGTAGCCGCCATCCGAAGTGGCCACAAAAGCCCACAGCCTTTCGTCTTGGTCTCCGCCGAGCATAGTTTGCCACAGCAGGCTTCCGTTGAGGTCGGTTTTGAAAATCAGGAAATTCCAGGAAATGTCGGTGGGGGTTCCAAAAGCAAGGTTCGACAACGAAGAACCGCCGATGAAGATGCCGTCGGCCACCGGCAACAGCGCGTTGTGCTCTTCGTAGGCCTCGCCCCCAAGCGTTCTGTCCCAAACCACGGTGGGCTGCGCGGGCAAGTTTGCTGCGCAAAAAAGGCAGCCCAAGATGATGAAGGCAAAAAGCGCGGGGCGCATGGGCTATCGGTTTGGACAAAAGTACCGCCAAACTTTCTAAGTGTGCGATGAACTATAAACGATGAACAATTCTAATGACGCACTCACTCCAACTCGACTTTCAACCACACCGGCTGATGGTCAGAAAACTGAAAGCCTTGGCCAATGCCCCGCACCGAACGGATGCGCACATTGGGCGACACGAGGAAAAAATCAATCAGCGTCTCGAAAGTCTTGCCTTTCAGGTAAGGGTCGCGGGCCTTTCGGTTGGTCGGCACCGTGGGGTCGTAGGCGTAGGCCCAGCCTTCGGGGAAAAAATCGGGCGGCAAATTGCCCTGCGCGTAGCCTTGCGCATTGCCGGGCATGAACGAATCGAAGCGGAAGTTTGGCGGGCATTGGTTCCAATCGCCGCCCAGCACCACATAGTTTCCTTTGGCGTGTTCAGCCAGCGCCAGGTCGCGGAGGTACGGCAGTTGGATGGCTTTTATTTTGTCGCCGGGGTCGTAGGCCGAGTTGTGCAGATTGATGACCACCAAATCTTTCCCCCCGGCAGTGGGGTAGCGGTGCAGCGCGGCGCATCGGTCGAGCTGGAACATCCGGTCGGGCATCGGGTAGTGGCCCGGCAGTTGGTGGCGCGTGGCTTCCGAGGGCTGGTATCGGCTGAACGTGGCCAGCCCGGACAGCACTTCGCCGTAAGCATTCCAAGGCTCGAGCAAGGGGATTGGCACACGGCCACATTTGTAGTTGACCGCGAAATCGGCCATAAAGCCCGGCAGCGATTTTTGGTAAGCATCGTACTGCCGCGTGCGGTGGCTGCGGTCCGATTCGATGTCGGCTTCCTGCAAGAGGAAAAAATCCACGCTGTCCTTGTTGTTCTGCAAGAAGCCCAGCGCGCCGTCCAGGTTTTTTTCCACCAACTGCCGGGGGCATCGGGTCATGCTGCTGCCGGAGCGCCACATCCCCTCGTCGTCGTAGAAAAAATCTGATTCCGCCCCCAGCCCGCCGTAGCCGACATTCCAAGTGACGAGGGTGAACACGCTGTCCGTCAATGTTTTTCTTTCCGAAACTTGTTCAAAAGCCAAGGGCGTGGGCGCCGGCCCGGGTTGCCAGTCCGTGGCGCAGCCGTAGGCCAACAGCCCACCGAAATAGCAAATCAAGAGGAGCAAAAAGCCGCCGAGCAGGCGGCGAAGAAAGGTACGTGTCAAAACCATTCTGCAAACCGGTTTAATCTTGTCAAAAACAGAGCAGGGCTCTTGCAAAGGTGCGCGTGGTCATACTTGCCACTTGAAACTTGCCACTTGAAACTTGAAACTTGCCACTTGAAACTGCCTCACATCTTTATCATCCAAAGCCCCAGCAGCACCACCACAAAATAAGGCACCAAAGCCGCCGCGCCGCCATAGTCCTTCGCCACGCGCTGCCCCAAGAACAGGCCCAAAAGCGACATCCCCGCCAAGGCCGGGCTGAAAATGGCAGCCCCGCTCTGGCCGGTCAGCAAGGTTTGCAAGAATGCCCAAGCCGACACGGCACCCGTCCCCATTTCGAGCACCGTGATGGTGGGCAGCAGCAGACTCACGCTGCTGGCCAAAGGGCTTTTTTTGAAATGATCCGTGAAGTAATCGAGGTTGCCCCGGTAGTCCAGCACCTTGTCAAGCCCCGATTGGAGGAAAAGGATGGCGAAAAAAGCCGTGACAAAGAGCGTGGGCAGGTTGGTGAAAATCAAGTCCATGGTGTGCGTCTGATTGGTGGAAAAAGAAGCACAAGGTACGTTTTTCATCGCACGCGGCGGGGTGTGCCGAGGTTTCCGTGCTTGATGCCCAACCCGTCCAGCACTTCGTTGATAGACCCCTCGTTGGTGATGATGTGGCAGTAGGCTTAGGCACACCATAATGCACAATAAGGCGTACCCAAAACTTGGCGGCGAAACTAACCCTGTGGATTGGAATTTTTTGACAAAAACGTGTTTGAAACGTTACCCCCCAAAGGCTTTGCCCATCTACATTTGTGCGCTGATTTTGTCTAAATTAGCCGGAAGCACATTTGGGCTGCTGGACTTGCTGGGTTCATGGCCCCCAAAGCCTACAGCAGCCTAACGTTCAACAGTCCAAGCCAGAAAAAATATGCAACGTCGTTACCGTACCATCCCCGATTTGAAAGTCAATGAGAGCGCCCGTGCCATCGCTTTTGACGATTCGGCTTTGGCTTGCAAACTCACCTCGATGGGCGTTCTGCCCGGCACCCGCATAGAGATGATTCGGAAATCGCCCTTCGGAAGCGCCTATTATGTAAAGGCTGATGGGGTGCGGCTTGCGCTCCGGGAGGAAGAAGCATCCAGTATCCTTTTGGAAGTATAACCCTGCCCTTGGATTTCGCGCGAAGTGAATTTCGCGCCACCATCATCATGACCGAAGCCTCCCCCTCTCTCAAAATCGCGCTTATCGGCAACCCCAACAGCGGCAAGTCCACGGTTTTCAACCAGATGACGGGCTTGCGGCAGCGCACGGGCAATTTCCCCGGCGTGACGGTGGAGGTGAAGGAAGGCACGTTCCGATTTCCCAGTGGTCAGGAGGCCACGCTCTACGATTTTCCCGGCACATACAGCCTGTACCCCACTTCTACCGATGAAAAAGTGGTGGCCTCGGTGCTGACCAATCCTGCCGACCCGTTTTTCCCCGATGCATTCGTGTATGTGGCCGATGTGACAAAGTTGGAAAAACACCTGCTGCTCTTCACCCAACTTTTGGACCTGAACCTCCCGCTTTTGCTCGCGCTCAATATGTCGGACAGCGCGGCAGAACTGGGCATCAAGGTGAACGCTTCCAAACTCGCCGAAGCCTTTGGCGTGCCGGTCATCCCCATCAGTGGCCGCACGGGGCAAAACACGATGCGGCTCATTGTGGAATTGGAGAAGATGGTGCGACACACGGAAGCCAGCAACCGTTCATCGTTCATCGTTCATCGTTCACCGTTCTACCCGCTCACCGATTTGGAGAAGCAAGTCTCCGAGGCCGTTCGGCAAAATTTGGGGGTCGAAAACCCTTACCGCGCCCTGCTCCTCGCGCACCATGCGGCGTGGCTTCCTTTTTTGAAAAACGGGGAAAAAGAAACGGTGACGACCATTGTTTCCACCAAAAATTTTCAGTCGCTCCGTGCTCAGGTGGACGAAACGCTGGAACGCTACGACCGTTTCACACCCATCTCCCAAGCCGCCATCGTGCGGCCTGCCGCCTTTCCCAACACACCCACTGACCGCATTGACGCGGTGCTGACCCATCGCGTGGCGGGGCCACTGATTTTCTTTGCCGTGATGATGCTTGTGTTCCAAGCCATTTTTGATTGGAGCGTTTATCCGATGGACTGGATTGAAAGTGGTTTTGGCAGCCTGTCGGATTTCTTGACGGCGCGGATGCCTGCGGCTTGGTACACCGAACTACTCACCGACGGCATTCTGGCGGGACTGGGCGGCATCTTGGTTTTTGTGCCTCAAATCGCCATTTTGTTTCTGCTCGTCAGCATTTTGGAAGAAGTGGGGTATATGTCGCGGGTGGTTTTCATGTTCGACAAAACGATGCGCCGCTTTGGCATGAACGGGCGGAGCATGGTGTCGCTCATCAGCGGGAGCGCGTGTGCGGTGCCGGCCATCATGAGCAGCCGCACCATCGGCAATTGGCAAGAGCGGCTCATCACGGTGATGGTGACGCCCTTTATCAGTTGCAGTGCGCGCATCCCGGTCTATCTGGTGCTGATCGGGCTGGCCGTCCCGGCAGTAAAGTTGGGCGGGGTGCTGAGTTTGCAATCCTTGGTTTTCGGCGCGATGTACGTGCTGGGCGTGTTGGCCGCTTTTGCTTCTGGCTGGGTGATGAAACGCTGGCTGAACCGGCGCGAGCACTCGTTCCTCGCCATCGAACTGCCTGTGTACCGGATGCCGCTTTGGAAAAATGTGCTGCTGGACGTGTGGGGGAAAGTGCAGGCATTCGTGGTCGGGGCAGGCAAAATCATCCTACTCGTTTCCATAGCGCTGTGGGCTTTGTCGCGCTTTGGGCCGGGCGACTCTATGGAACAAGCAGACCGTGCGGCGCAAACCGAGGCTTTGCAATCCAGGTTTGATTCTGTTGACACCGAGGGGCTGGTACAGCAACGCCGCCTCGAAGCCTCTTGGGCCGGCCAAGCCGGAAAGTGGATGGAGCCCGTCATCCGCCCCTTGGGCTACGACTGGAAAATCGGCATCGCGCTGCTCACGTCGTTTGCTGCGCGGGAGGTTTTCACCGGCACTTTGGCGGTGCTGTACAATATGGGCGGCGCGGAGGCTGACATCAATGACCGCTCTGACAACGCGGCCAAGGCCACGCTCCGCGAACGCATGAAAAACGAAAAATTTGGCGACACAGGAAAGCCCGTCTATTCGCTTGCCACGGCACTTTCGCTGCTGGTTTTTTATGCGCTGGCGATGCAGTGCTTCAGCACTTTGGCCGTGGTGCGCCGCGAAACGGGGAGTTGGAAATGGGCCGCCTTCCAATTTGTGTTTATGAGCGGGCTGGCGTACTTGGCCGCTTGGCTGGTGTATGTGGTGTTCTCGTAACGGGGATGACGCGGAGTGGGCGGATTTGCGCGGGTTTATTCCCCCCCGCAGAGAATCACACCACTTTGGGCGCCGTCGGCAGCCGACAGGCCGCGTCAGGGCCGGCAGCGGATACGGGCGTTACACCCCAAACTGCCGCAAATGGTGGTCGGTGTGCTTCCACATCATAAAGCCGTTCTGCTCGCGCGTGAGTTGGCCGATGCCGGGGTGAGGGCCGAACTTGAAGTCCTCGGCTTTGGAACAAAACTGGGTGATGAAGCCCAGAAGCACCGCCCTGTCGGTCTCAAAATCGGTGGGCGGAGTGCCGCCGCCACCGTCGCCCTGACGGTACACCTGGAGGGTGGGCGTGCCGGGCTTCCAGTCTTTTTCGGTCAGCACCATCAGGCGCAGCAGGGGCTGGATGAGGCGCGGCATGGCGGGCTTGGTTTGCCGCAGGCTCAGCACGTCGCGGAAGGGGTCGGCCATGTGGCAGACGGCTTCGTTGACGGTCATCTTGCCCCATTGGTGCTGCGTATCGGGGCTGAGCCGCTGGATGCGCTCGATGGTGGCTTGCTGAGTGGCCGGGTTGAGCAGGTTGTCTTTCATGTCTTGTTTTTCTTTTGTTGGTGAACAAGTTATGGTTTGGTGCTGCAAAGTTGCACAATTGAACGGCTCAGTCGGCTGCCCATTTTTTGTTCAAAGGCAAACCTTGCCGCGCCCTATTTTTACCCGAAAAAAAGCCCGCTCCACATGGCTCAGCACACTCGCCTTTTTGAACACCTCAACCGCACGGTGACGCTCTCGGAAGCCGAGGCGGAACTCATGCTGCACCTCGCCAAAGTCATGAAACTGAAAAAAAAGGAACACCTTTTCATGGAAGGCCAGGTGGCGCGGTATGTGGGCTTCGTGAACAAGGGCTGCCTGCGCTACTACCGCTTGGACGAAACGGGCGAGGAGCACATCGTCTATTTTGCGGTGGAGGAATGGTGGATCGGCGACCTGAGCAGTTTTTACAGCGGCCAGCCCAGCACCTTCAACCTGCAAGCGCTGGAGCCTTGCGAGATGTTCCTCTACACCAAAGAGACTTTCGAGACGGTGCGCCGCGACATCCCGGCCTTCGACCTCTATGCCAAAATACGCCACGCCAAAGCCACCGATGCCCGCCTTGACACGATGATGAGCCAGCGCGCCGACTCCGCCGAGGCCCGCTACACCAAACTGCTGGACGGCTTTCCCGACATTTTCCAGCGGGTGCCGCAGCACTACATCGCCTCCTACCTCGGCATCCAGCCGCAGAGCCTCAGCCGCATACGAAAGAAGATGGCGGAGCGGAGGGGAGTTTAAAAGGTTTGTAAGTGGTTAGCCTCCAGCGACCCGGTACTCTGAGATGCCGCCGAGCACAGCACAGCGGGTCTGCCATAGGACAGGTCAGTCAAATGGACGCACCTCACCCAAGGGCAGATCGCACTAAAAATGGCCGACTTGGGCTGCGCAGTAAAGGGCAGCACTTACAGCACAGAGAGCCAGTCGGTCAACGACCACGATTTCCCCACCTTTGCAGTGGGAAAATCAGGACAAAGCGAATTCCGGCAACAACTCCCTGCGGTGCGGTGCTTGAAAGGCTAAAACAATGTCTTTTTTAGGAATGCCCTCCTCCACGAGGAGCAAGGCTACGCGCAGGTCGGTACCATCGTGCTGGAGCCAAACCTTTCCATCGGGCTTGATATCCAAATGGACGAATGAGCCATACTCCCGGTAGGTCTTTTCCCAGCCAACGGAGTACAGCAGGTAATGGCCGTGCTCGTCGTCGGTGATGAGTTGGGTTTCTACATTCTCATCGGACGGAGAGATGGATGCGATGTACTCAACTACTTTGCGAGCGGCGGCTTTGTATTTTTTTACTTTATCCATTTTTCGATAGTGCTTTTGGTCTCGTCATAGACCAGCAGAAAAACATTGTACTCTTGGGCCACTTCGACAAAAAAGGGGTCGTCAAAAAAACTGGTGTAAAACCCCTTTGGCACAGCCAAAAACAACACACGGTCGGTTTCCTTTTTGCGCAGGGCAGACTTGTACAGCAAGAACTGGCCGAGCGCATCTTCAAATGCATCCACTTCGGAGAGGCTGGAGAAGGTCTTGATTTCAACGGCGATTTTTTCCGTGCCGCGCTCTGCGCCAATCATTTCCGCGCCCAAATCTATGTAGCCCTTCCGCCTGCCGAGCCGGATGAAGTAAGGGTCGTGCGTGATGACCCAGCCCTCGCGCTCTAATGCCTCGCGTACTTGACTGTGGTATTTGTCCTTTGCCATGGCCAAAGTTTTGAACAAAGGTAAACAGGTGGGGAGCAAACTGGGTGGATTCTCTCACCGTTCCTTGTTCATCGTTTCTCGTTCATCGTTCAAGAAATACTCCTGAATAATCCTGTGCCGCCAGCGCCAGGCACCGCCGCCGCTCTCGGTGTCGAGGTCGCCATCGAACTCCAGCAGGTGGCGGCGCGACATTTCGTTTAGGAAGTGGACGAGGCGGAGGGGGAGGGAGGATTGGAGGGTGAGGAGGAGGCGAAGGAAAAGATGGCCTATAACTGTAAAGCCCAGAATCTTTAGGTTTAGTTTGAAACGCTGGTATGGGTTTCGCAGCCTAAGCACAAAACGCGCGAATTGATGTTCAGGCTTCATCCCGTACTGCCCCAGTGCTTCGAGGCAGGAATTGCGGTCTTGCTTCGGTACTTCATCGAGTCCATCGAGCAGGAGGATGAGTGGGATTTGGGCGCGAATTTTTTCAGCCAAGGCTTTGGAAGCGCCGAGTTCGTTGGGGAGGATGCGGCGCAGCCATTCATCGAAAGTGGCAAACTCGGTGCGCCAGGTGGCGAGGTTTAGGAGGACGGGGATGGCTGTACCGGCTGCTTTATCTGCCGGAGGTCCGGCGACTAAAGTCGCCGGTACAGTCTCAGCCCGCTTCAGCAATTCCAGCGCAAGTTGAAGCAACAAGGTGGTCTTTCCCGCACCGGGAAGCCCCACCACTAGCAATCTGCCATGAGCGCGGTCGAATATCTCGCCGATTTCACGGCCCACTTCTTCGTCTTGGAGGGTAATGAAATTCTGGGCCATCTCCTCAGTAGTGCCTTTTTGGGAAGCAGTTAGGCGCAGATTGACGGGGAATCGGCCTGCAAGTTTGGAGTCAATGCGTTTTTGGTATTTCGCTTTGAGGTTGGCGATGAGTTCGTCTTGGAGAGAAGGCTCAAGTTTGTCTGCGGCAGTCTTGGCGGAACTGGGAGAAGAGGTAGGATTCGGCGTTTTCCAAAAAGCCAGCAATGACGCCGCGAGTATGCCCAGCAAATAGGTCAATGGCTCGATGTCCATATCCGGCGGCAGGAAAGCAGGACGCGGGAACACTGTCAGCCACACCAAGCCCAGCCACAGCGCGAGCAGTGCAAAGGCGATTTTTATAGCATTCCGAAAATTGGGCATGGGCGGCGAGAGATGTTCATTCGATTGGCAAACGTACAAAAGCCAAGCGAAAGCAAGTCAGAGTCTCACTTCAAGTGAGAGTCTGACTCCAAGAAAGTGAGACACTCACTCCATCCCCTCCAACTCCTTAATCTTCCGCCGAACCCACCACAGCGGCAAAATCCCAAACACCCCAAAAGACGTGTCAATAAACCTCCAAAAGACAGGAATCTCCCGAATCGGCCCACAGATGAAAGCCAAAAACGGCACAAGGATGCAGGCAATCATGCCCCACTCTATCACCCAGATGTTGCGCACCGGGTCGCGCCACGGGCCTATGAACGCCACGCCGATCACGATGTGCGCAAAGGCCAGCCAGTCATAGCCGTAGGCGAGTTGGGGGTATTTGGCGTAAGTGTCGTTGACGGCGGCGGTGGTGGTTTCGAGCCAAAAGCGCAGGCTGTCGGGGAAGAGGTGATTGTACTGCGCCAGCCAGTTCAGTTCGGTCTGGATGGGGAAAGCCGTGAGTCCGCTCAGGATGAGCAGCACGACGAAGACGGCAAGCCAGAAGCGGATTTGGCGGAGGAGTTTTTGCTGTTGGAGGATGTCCATAAGGGGAGCAAGTGTTAAAGTTTTAGGTGTGGAAAAAATTTTTTTCGGCGGTTTTTTGCCTTCAAAATGAAGATCGAAAAGCGGCGAAAACCTTACCGTTTTTCAGCCAATCTCGTTTCTAAGTGCCTCGCCAGTAGATAGTTAAAGTGCTTGGCTTTCTGGCAGCCAAAAACCTTTCCCTCGAATTTGCGCACCCAACGGATGCCCCAGATGGCATTGGTCAGCAGCAGCTCGTCGGCCCCCAAAAGATCGTCTGCCGAGGCAGGCTTTTCGCGCACTTCCCAGCCCTCGGCCCGAAGGAGGCTGCACAACAATTTCTGCAAAGTGCCCTTTATTTGCCCATCGAAAAGCGGCGGGACAAACACTATGTCGCCCACCAACCAGATAACATTGCTGCCCGTCGCTTCGCAAACACGCCCGTGCGCATTCAACACTATGGCATCATCCGCGCCCTTCGCACGGGCCTCTCTGGCTGCCGCCACATAGCGCATCGCATTCAGCGATTTGACTCCCGAAAGGGAATCCACGGGCAGCCGCACCGTCTCACAGAGACACACATCAAGACCAGGCTCCGACCACTCGAAAACACCCGATTGCAACGGCTCCGTTGTGACGAGGAATTGCGACGCATTGTCCGTGGGCAGGTAAAGACCTCCCGGCGAGCGCCACACCGTCAGGCGGATTCGTGCATTGCGCGGGCCGGTTCGCAATAATTCTTTTTCAAAATAACCTGCCGTCCACGAAGGCGGCACCTCGAAACCCAAAACCTCCAAACCGCGTGAAAGCCGCTCCTCGTGCATCGGCCAAAAGGGTACTTGCCCCTCGAAAGCCCGCACGGTCTCGAAAAGCCCGTCGCCGTAAAAAGCCGCCCTTTGCAGCAGGGCGAACGGTTCGGGGAGGGCAGGCAGCAATTGACCGTTGAGGTTGACCATGTTCTTTGAATGGCTGGCAGAATCAATTATTTGATTAAGCCGATTGAGCCGATTGATTCGATTGGGCCGATTGTTATGATTCGTTCGAGGCAAATCATCTCTCCTTTCGCAAAGGAAAGGACTCTCCCCACTTCCAATCAAAACAATCGAACAATCGGCCTAATCGAATCAATCGCATCAATCGATTTTTCATCATCATCTTTTTCAATTTTTTTTTTACTTATGTACACTAATCGTTTAATCACCCTACCCCGCCCGATTGCCATTTTGTTCTACCTTCTGTTCATCCTCTTTTTCCCCAAAAACGCCGCCGCGCAGAACGCGCCCAAGCCTGTGGCCGAATGGCTGGAAAGTTGCCGCGCCTTTGCCGATTTCAGGCCGGTGGCTTTGTTCCAACGGGCACAGGAAAGCCCTGATTTGCAAAGCGCGGTCGAAAATGCCAGCGTCCTTGACATTGACCAAAAAGGTGTGGAGGAACTGCTCCAAACCGCCCCGCCCGCCCTCCGTTTCGACATCCCAACTGCCGACGGAAAAACCCTCGAACTCGAACTTGTCCAAGTGGAAATACTCGCCCCCGACTTTTTCGTGAGCACCGACGCCCAAGAGAACGTGCCGTACCAGCCCGCCGTCCACTATCGCGGCATTGTGCGCGGCAATGCCAATTCCGTGGCCTGCCTCAGCGTCAGCAGCAGCGGCGTGATGGGCATGGTGGCCGACCAAACCGGCACTTACGAACTCGGCCTTATGGAGGATGGCTCTGGCCAGTATGTCTATTACCGGGCCCAAAACCTGAAAGCCGCGTCGCCCAACATCTGCCACTCCGACGAGGAATCCCTTGTGGGCGATGGCGGCGGCGAGCCAAGCGCAGACGACCGTGGCGTGGGCTGCAAAACCGTGCAAGTCTATTTCGAGTGCGACTACAAAATGTACACCGACAAAGGCTCCAACAGCACCAACGTGAGCAACTACGTCACCGGGCTTTTCAACCAAGTTGCCACGCTATACGCCAACGCCAACGTCGGCATCGTCATCTCCCAAATCTACATCTGGACCACGCCTGACCCCTACGCGGGCTACAACAGCACGAGCGCCGTGCTCAACGCTTTCCGCCAAACGCGCGGCACCACCTTCAACGGCAACCTTGCCCACCTGCTCAGCACCCGCAGCCTCGGCGGCGGCATCGCTTATGTGGACGTGGTTTGTTTCAAGCAGTACGCCTATGGTGTGAGCGCCATCAGCAGCTCCTACCAAAACGTGCCGACCTACTCCTGGTCGGTAGAAGTGGTGACGCACGAACTGGGCCACAACCTCGGCTCGTGGCACACCCAATCCTGCAACTGGCCCACGGGCGCGCTCGACAACTGCGTTAGCCCCGAAGGCGCTTGCGCCCCAGGCCCGGCCCCCACCAACGGCGGCACCATCATGAGCTACTGCCACCTGACGGGCGCGGGCATTAATTTCAACAACGGCTTTGGAACGGCACCGGGCAACCGGATACGCGACAAAGTGGTGAATGCCACTTGCGTACCGCAGTCCGGTGTCGTGCCCACGGGCTTGGCTACGTCCAACATCACGGGCACTTCGGCCACGCTGACTTGGGTGCCTGTGGCGGGCGCGACGAGTTACACCGTTCAATACAAACTCAGCACCTCCGGCTCTTGGACAACGGCTGGGACATCCACTGTCGCCACCTACAACCTGAGCAACCTCACCGATTACAGTGCCTACCATTGGCAGGTAAAAACCGACTGTTCCAACTATTCGGCTACCGCCAATTTCACCACGGGCGCAGGCGGCGGTGGCGGCGGAGGTGGTGGCAATTGCAACGCCCCCACGGGGCTTGGCACTTTGAGCATTGCCGCGACTTCGGCCACGGTAATCTGGAACGCTGTGGCGAGCGCAACCGACTACACGGTGCAATACAAAACCAGCGCATCGAGCATCTGGACCACGGCGGGCAGCACCGCCTCTACCTCGCTGGCCATCAATAACCTGAGCGCCGCCACGAACTACAATTGGCAGGTGAAAGCCAACTGCTCGGCATGGTCAGCCACGGCCAATTTCAGCACACCGACTGCTGGCGGTGGGGGCGGCGGCACTTGCGACTCACCCTCCACATTGAACAACAACACCATCGGCAGCACCTACGCGGCCATTTCTTGGAATGCCGTGAGCGGCGCGACGAGCTATACGCTGCAAATCAAGTTGGCCAGCGGGAACGACTGGTTCACGCTCGGCGCGGTACCAGTCACGAGCGTCGTCATCAGCGGTATGCAGCCCAGCACCTCGTACCATTGGCGCGTGAAGTCCAATTGCTCCAGCAATTACTCCAGTGGGAAACTGCTGACCACGACGGGCAATTTCGATGGCGGCGGCGGCGGCGAGGCTAACTTGAGCCAGCCGACCTTGGTAGAAAACTGGGAACTGGGCAGTTTGGGGATCTTTCCAAACCCGGCGAGCGAGGTGTTGAACCTGAGTTTTGTCGGCGAGATTTCCTGGCAGCATCAGGTGGTTTTGACCGACGCGATGGGGCGCGTGGTGTCAGAACAGTCTTTCCAACCTACGCTCAATGTGGCAGCGCTCGCACCAGGGGTTTACTTCGTGAACTTGTTGGAGGAAGGGCGGCGCGTTGCCACGGAACGGTTCGTGAAAATGTAGCGGCGACTTTAGTCGCCGACACGCGGCATCGGCAGCTAAAGCAGCCGATACATTGACAGGAAAGTCAATCGCAACTATGAGAAACTTATCCGGTTGGCCAAACCGTATCTGCGCCACGGAACACGTTTATTCGGTTGTCCTTCCGTAGGAAACTGTGCGCGTCTCGGAACGCGCCAACGCACACCTCTACGCCTGATTTTTGACCATAATCAATCTACCGCATTACAAAAGTGCCGGCCCCTGACGAGGGGTCGGCACTTTGTTTTTTACCTCCAATAGGCGAAAAATCATTTTTTCTTCCCGCCCACTTCGTCAGAAAGGTCTTCAAAATCATCTTTCGACAGCGATGCCTTGAACGCTACTTTGGGGAAAAAATAGTACAGCCGTTCGGCAGTGTTGATGTCGTAGATTTCGTAGGCTTTCGAGAAATTGAACCTCGGCACAAACACGCAAAAATCCTTTGTTTCCTCCGAGGGCCTCGAGATGTACTCCTTTATCTGCTCCATCGGCATCACTTGATATTTGTAGCGGTAGCCTTCGAGGTCTTTTGCTTCTACGGCTTTTCGATTCAGCGTGCGGGCATATCGGCTTTTGTATTTCAGGCTTTCTTCGGCCACGAGCAGGATTTTCGTTTTCAGGGCTTTCACCCGCGTGTTGTTGGCCTTCATGATGTTGCCCGATTTCGCCTCTTTTTTCTGCTGCTTTTTGAGGGTTGTCAGGTCGTCGTTGAGCCCTTTTATCAGAAACGCAGCCCGGTAGCCTGCCTTCATCGAATTGGTCTCCGCGCCATTGAACTGAAAATCTGCCGACAAAATCTGGTCGGCCGTGGTGTACTTCGTCAGTTTTTTCTTCCCGCCGCGCAGGATGACAAAATAGGAATCTTCCATGGCATCTTTTCCCGAAGAAGTGGTCACCAAGCGAAGCATGGCCACGCTTTTGTCGCTCACCACAGAGGCCAGTTCGGCATTGGTGACAAACTTGTAGGGGGTGACTTTCCAGTGCGCCGTCACGGCTTTTTGGAAAAAAGCGTCAAACTGTGCGTTGCCCGATAATTCCACCAGCATGGTGGTCGAAAGAATCGCTTCATGATTTTTGTCGGTTTGGGCATGGAGCGTTGGAGCGGTCGCGGCCAAAAGCCACAGAGAAACGGCAATGAGATGGACTGTTTTTTGCATTTTTTTATGGTGTGAGTGGTGAACGGTGAAGTAATTGATTGCTGATTATTGATTGATGGTTGCTGATTTCACAAAGGCTTGGCAACTTGCTTGCTGTGAAAAAAGATAACCACGTTTATTTTGGAGCAAGTGCTTATGCTTCAAAAGTTTTTTAGACTTTGGACACCTTCGGTGCCCAAAATAGTTGAAGTTCTTTGAAAAAGCAGAACCGTGTGTCCATCTTGGTTGTATGAAAAACGACAATCAGACACTCCAGTTCTGCCAAGCCCTTTT
>JBJXFT010000308.1:0-8449 GCA_046155725.1 Saprospiraceae bacterium | reverse complement strand
TCACCGAGCCAATGCAAATCTCCTCCTCGCCATCTTCCGTGCGCCAGATCGGGAGCGGAATGCCCCAATAGCGCGAGCGAGAGAGGTTCCAGTCTTGCAGGTTGTCGAGCCATTGGCCAAAACGGCCTGTGCCAGTGCTTTCGGGTTGCCAATTGATGGTTCGGTTTAGTTCGGCCAGCCGCTCTTTCGCCGCCGAAGCGCGAATAAACCATGAATCCAAGGGGTAGTACAGCACGGGCTTGTCGGTGCGCCAGCAGTGGGGGTAAGTGTGCTTGTATTTCTCCACTTTGAACGCCTTGTTGTCCTCCTTCAAGCGCAGCGCGACAAGCAAATCCGTTGGTTTGAACGCCGATTCTTTTTGAATTTCATCGGAGTAATACTCGGCCTTGACGTAGCGACCGCCGAACTCCGGCACTTCGTCCACAAATTTTCCCTGCCGGTCCACGAGCGGCAAAGGCAGTTCGGGGGCTATCTTGTTCGGAAGACCGATGAACGGAATGCCCGCCGCCTTGCAGGCCCGGAAGTCGTCGGCACCGAAGTAAGGAGCAGTGTGCACCACGCCCGTGCCATCTTCGGTCGTCACCCAATCTCCCGCGATGACGCGGAATGCTTTTTCCTCGAGTTCGGGCGTGGAGGCTGCCGGGGTCGGGAGCAATTGCTCGAAGCGGGCGCCGACGAGTTGGCTGCCCATGATTCCGCTTTTTGCTAGGCTGTAAGGAATCCTTTTGTCGCCGACTTTGAACGAATCGAGCGGCTGGTTTTCGTCCTCGGCATTGAAATAGGCGGCCAGCCGAGATTTTGCCAGCACTACGCTGACAGGCGCGCCTGTGTACGGGCTGAGGGTTTTGACCTTTACATACTCGATTTTCGGGCCGACGGTCAGCGCAACGTTGGAAGGCAACGTCCAAGGAGTGGTCGTCCAGGCGAGGATGCGAACGTCTTCCGTTTCGGAGTCGAAAAGATGGGCGGAGCCGGCATCCCGTTTCACTTTGAACATCGCCACGGCAGAAATGTCGGTCACCTCTTTGTACGTCCCAGGCATATTCAGTTCGTGCGAACTCAAGCCCGTGCCTGCCGCCGGGCTGAACGGCTGGATGGTAAAACCTTTGTACAAAAACGACTGCCCGTCGGGCGTTTGCTTTTTGTAAAGCCGTTGCAGCATGTACCACACCGTCTCGATGTACCCGTTCTCGAACGTGATGTAGGGGTTGTCCAGATCAGCCCAGTAGCCCATCAGGCGGGTCTTTTCTTCCCAGAGGTCTTTGTACCGCATCACCGTGCTGCGGCAAGCGGAGTTGTATTCCTCTACCGACACTTTTTTCCCGATGTCTTCTTTCGTGATGCCGAGTTCCTTTTCCACCTGTAGTTCGATGGGCAAGCCGTGGGTGTCCCAGCCGCCCTTGCGGTCTACCCGAAAACCCTTGAGGGTGTTGTAGCGACAAAAAAGGTCTTTCACCGTGCGCGCCATCACGTGGTGGATGCCGGGCTTGCCGTTGGCCGAAGGCGGGCCTTCGTAGAATACAAAGGCGTTCTCAACCGGGCGTTGCTCGACGGATTTTTCAAAAATCTTTTCGTCCTCCCAAAACTGTAGGATTTCGGCGTCAATGGCGGGGAGGTTTAGTTGTTTGAATTCGCGGTACATCGTGTGTATGGTGGAGGTGCTTATTTGCGGAGAGACGTAAGAGGGGTCGCCTTCGCCCCCGTCTGCCGAGGCGTGGCGGGCAAGAGGGCTTCGAAGGGTGTAAGGTGAGAGGGTTTTCAAGCAACGGCATAGCCGCCTGTTTCTCGGATTTCTGGGGAGACATATCCAAGCACGATGTCGGACTTTGGTATGCCTGCGTCTTGGAGTTGTCCGGCAATGTCCGAGTCTGTTCGGTCTTCATGCACCCACACTTTTTTGTCAATTATTTGAAGGTGGAACATAATGCCATGTTTGTATCGGTATCCTGACCAGCCCACCCAGAGCAGGGCGTATTCGTCTTTTTCTCGGTCAATCAAAACGTGGGCTTGTGCCCCCGGCTCAGTCGCCAGTGCACCTTCCGCTCTGCGACGCAGGTAAGCCTCAATGATGTCACGATATTGGTTTATTTTATCCATTGCACGATCTTTTTTTGAGTGATGTCAACGATGAGGAATTGCAAATGAAATTGTTTGATTCGACGCTGGACAAAGTTAAGATTAGAAAGCCTTTCCCAACCAGATTCTGAAACCGCCAAATAAAGTTCGAAATTCATCCCCCGCTCGTCCAACGCAGCCCGGTAAATTCAGGTATTGTCCTAAAGCCTCGTGAAAGGCGTGAATAATAGAGAAGCCAGTAAAAGACTTGATTTCAATGGCTGCGATTTTTTCTTGCCCTGCAATATTCCTTTCCGCAGACAAGTCAATATCGAAATAAGTGTCGTCCTCAAGCAATGCGACCGTAAGTGGATCTCTGGTCACCGCCCAACCATCATTGATCAAGGCTTCCTTAACTGCGTTATGGATGAGGTCTTTTGCCATTGTTTTTTATGGTTAAATCTTGGAAAAATACCTGAAATCCTGCCCGCTCTCGATCTTCTGCAAGGTTTCAAAAATCAGGCGGATCAAGTTGTTCACGTCGTCCTTGTGCGCCATTTCCACCGTGGTGTGCATATAGCGCAGGGGCAGCGAGATGAGCGCCGAAGGCACACCGCCATTGGAATAGGCAAAAGCGTCGGTGTCGGTGCCGGTGGTGCGGCTGGCGGCTTCGCGCTGGAACGGGATTTCTTTTTCCTCGGCGGTGGCGATGATGAGGTCGAGCAATTTTTGGTGCACTGCCGGGGCGTAAGTCACCGTAGGCCCTTTGCCACAGCGCACGTCGCCGTGTTTTTTCGAGCTGATCATGGGCGTGTGCGTGTCGTGCGTCACGTCGGTCACGATGGCGATGTTGGGGCGGATACTCTCGGCTATCATTTCGGCGCCGCGCAAGCCCACTTCTTCCTGTACCGAATTGACGATGTAGAGCGAGTACGGCAGGCGTATCTTGTTCTCTTTCAAAAGCCTCGCCACCTCAGCCACGCAAAAGCCGCCCACGCGGTTGTCGAGCGCGCGACCCGTGTAGTAGCGGTCGTTGAGGATGGTGAACTCGTCTTGGAACGTGACCACGCAGCCGACGTGGATGCCCATTTGCAGCACCTCGTCCTTGTCTTTCGCGCCCACGTCAATCGTCAGGTTGTCAATGGCGGGCGATACGTTCGACTCCTTGTCCGTGCGGGTGTGGATGGCGGGCCAGCCGAACACGCCGGGGATTCGCCCGCCCTTGCGCAGGTGTAGCCACACGCGCATGGAAGGGGCGATTTGATAGTCCGAACCACCGTTGCGGATGATGTGCAGGAAGCCGTCGTCGGTGATGAAGTTGACAAACCACGAAATCTCGTCGGCGTGGCCTTCTATGACGACCCTGTACGGCTGGCCGGGATTGATGATGCCGTAGGCCGTGCCGTAATTGTCCAACTTCCACTCGTCAATGTAGGGACGGATGTATTCGAGCCAAAGTTTTTGGCCGCTCGCCTCAAAGCCCGTTGGGCTGGCGTTGTTCAGGTATTCCCGAAGAAAGGATTCAGAGTTGGGAGTAATCATTAATTAGAACGATGAACGATGAACGATGAACTAAAAACGAGGAACGAGGAACTAAAAACGATAAGAGGTTGGCCCGCTATCATTGTTTACAGTTCATAGTTTATCGTTCATCGTTCATAGTTATGCATAGAGCGCGCCCCAAGCGTTCGGGTTTTCGCGCCATTTATTCAAGGTGTTCAAGTCTGACGCGGAGACATAGCCTGTTCGGGCGGCCTCTTGCACCAGCGCGTCGTAGTTTGTGAGAGTTTGAAAAGCGACCTTTTTTTCGGCGAAAGCCGCGTCTGCTTTTGCAAAGCCGTATTGAAAAATCGCCAGCACGCCCGCCACTTCTGCCCCCGTTTCGCGCAGCGCATCCACCGCCAAAAGGCAGCTGCCGCCTGTGCTGATGAGGTCTTCTACCACCAATACGCGCTGGCCGGGCTTCATCTCGCCTTCTATTTGGTTGCGCCGACCGTGGTCTTTCGCGCTGCTGCGCACATACACGAACGGTTTCGCCAGCACATCGGCCAACAGCGCGCCATGCGGAATGCCCGCCGTGGCCACGCCTGCCACCACATCAAAATCTCCAAACGAGCGCGATTTTTCGGCCAAACAATTTTTCAAAAACGTGCGCACCGCTGGGTGCGAAAGCGCCACGCGGTTGTCGCAGTAAATCGGCGACAGCATCCCCGATGCCCAAGTGAACGGCTCGTTGGGGGCGAGTTTCACGGCTTTGATTTGAAGGAGGTATTGGGCGACTTCGGCAGTCATGACAGTATGCATTTGATATTCCCATCTAAGGAAGTTACACTATCGACAAATGTTTTGAAGCTCTGTGAATTGTTTTTTTCGGGGTTCATGTGGATAGAGATATTTCTTGCCACTTCAATTTTGGGCATTCCAGTAGGGTAATAACCAGCGCGCTGGAGCAGTTTTTCAAAGGCTTCCCCTGTGCCGCCTGCTACTGCGTCCGGGTTGCGGAATTTTTGGGTGCGCTCAAAATTTTTCGAAACTTTTGGGTAGGCTTCTCTCACCGCATTTGGGTCGCCGATAAACCAAGCCTCCAATTCTTCAACGGCGATTCGGTTGATTACTTGAAAATCTGCGTCCCTGCTTTTTATCCTCAACCCTGCTTTTTCTGCGATGTCGTTCAAGTCGTTCTTCAATTTTTTACAATCATCATTGTCACGGTCAACCAAAACTATGACTTTGCTTTCTGCTCCAATCCATGACTTGTATCCTGATAAAATATTTGGCAGCCTCCTCAACAGATTGTGTTTGCCTTCAAAAACATGGGTCTTGAACGAACAAGAAGGTGCTATTGCTGGCAGGATGTTTTGCAAGGCAGCTTCTGCCGATCTTTCTTCCAAAAGTAGTTCAAGGTGCATGGTCAATCTTTGATTTCAGTCAAGAAATGGGGTTTTGCGTTGGGTTGCCGACCTCTAAAAAACCTTCCGTCCAAAGGTCTCCGAGTTTTGCCCCATGTTCCATAAACTCTTTGACACCTTTCATATCGCTTGTTCGGCGGGCTTGGGTGTAGCCTTTTTCATCGCGGTACAAGGCCCACAGTTCCGTGGCTTTTAGCCCGCTGACAAAAAACGGGGAGTGCGTGGTGACCATCAGTTGCGAGCGCCCGGCAGCATTGCGGCACTCTTCGCACAGGTCGGGAAGCAGCCGGGGATGCAATTGGTTTTCTGGCTCCTCGATTCCTATGAGCCGGGGAGGGTTGGGGTCGTAAAGAAGCGTCAGATATGCCAACATTTTCAAGGTGCCATCCGAAGCGAATTTGGAAAGGATGGGCTGCTCAAAGGGCGCGTCTTTTATTTGCAGGAGCAGCCGCCCGTCTTCCATCATCTTGACCCCTACTTTTTCCAGGCGAGGCACGCGCTGTGCCAACGTGTCGAGGATTTTTTTGAGCCGGTCGGGGTGCTGTTCGTTCAAATACTGGATCACGTTGGGGAGGTTGTCGCCTATATCCGTAAGCCTTTCTTGTGGTCCAGCCTCTGGCACACCGCGCGTACTATCCGCAGATAGGTAAGACAAATACCAACCTGAAATGAATTCTCTGACAGCGCTCGCTCGAGGGTGTCTTGCCAATTGGCCAAGGGTGTTCACCGCCAAGGTTTCCGTGTTTCTCAGTTTTTCCTCTTGCCGCTGATCCTGTTCGTCAGGCAATTCGCCCGTTATCACTTTGCCTTCCCCGCGCTTAAAATCCAAAAAGCGAAAGGGCTTTCCGTGGGGGCCTCGTTTCCATTGCAGCCATTCTTCCTCTACTATTGGGCTGTTATTTTCTTCATTGATTTTCAAAAAGTATGTGATGAGGGGCAAGTCTCGCTGTTCGCGGTATTTTATGGTGAACTCAATCGGCCCATCCGCTCCACGGGTGCGGAGCTCGTGGAAACGCCCCCGCTTGTCCCAAGCTTTGCGCACCCCTACGGTGAAACATTCTGACAAAAAGGCAAACACGTCGAATAGCGTAGATTTGCCGCTCCCATTTGCCCCCAGAAAAACGGTTAGCGGGGTAATATCTCTCAGCTCCAGATCATGCAACGCACGATACCTGCGTACACGCAAGTATTCAATGCGAGGAGTGTCGTTCGAGTGGAGAGCCATTTTTTTAATAAAAATACTTCAAAAAAGTGCCGCAAAACTATAAAATCTACCACAACGGGACACCCGTTTTTCTCACCACGACCGAAGGCGCAGAGGCCTTGGGCTTTCAGCCCGACAAAAACACGCACGTCGCGCAGTACATCGGCAAAAAAAAGGCGCTGATACAGTACCTCGACCTCGCGGGCAAAAACCAAAACCTTCGGGCCGTAGTGCTTTACCACCCCGATCTGGAATTGCTGTGGGCAGATTTTCAATCCTGTTTCAAAGTGCTGGGGGCGGCGGGCGGCTATGTCCAGAACCCACAGGACGAACTGCTGGTGTTCTACCGCAGGGGTTCTTGGGATATGCCCAAGGGGAAGATTGACCCCGGCGAAACGCCCGAACAAGCTGCCCTGCGCGAGGTGCGGGAAGAGACCGGATTGGTGAACGTGTCCCTCGGCCCATTCCTCGCCCACACCTACCACACCTACGAGCAAAAAGGCCAGCGAATCCTCAAACAAACTTGGTGGTATCGGATGCGTACGAGCGACACGCAACTCGTGCCGCAAACCGAGGAAGACATCGAGGAAATCCGTTGGGTGGAGCCACGCACTTGGCTGGCGAGCGGTGTGACGGTGTACCCAAATATCCGAGACGTGATTGAGCGAGGATTGGGGCAATCAAATTCTATCTTTGCCCCCCAATTCAAAATTCAGAAAAGATGAACGTCCGAATACACAAAGAAGGCCGCACGATATTGCTCGTTGCCGCCTTGTTGTTGTTTGCTTTGAATATCGTCGTTGCGCAGTTCCTTCCCATTGCATTTTGGCCCGTGCTGGTGCTGTCCGTTGCGTTCTACATTATTGTGCTCCAATTTTTTAGAAACCCCGTTCGGGAAGTGCACATTGCCGACAACGACCTCGTGTACGCGCCCGCCGACGGGCGCGTGTGCGTCATCGAAGAGGTTTTTGAGGGCGAATATTTTCAGGAAAAACGCTTGCAAGTTTCCATTTTCATGTCGCCCTTCAACGTCCACGTCAACCGCAACCCGGTGAGCGGCGTGGTCAACTACTTCCGCTATCACCCCGGCAAATATCTCGTGGCCTGGCACCCCAAAAGCAGCACGGAGAACGAGCGCACCACCGTGGTCTATGACTTTGGCGAAGGCGAGATACTGATGCGCCAAATAGCGGGCGCGCTCGCCAAGCGCATCAAATGGTACATCGGCGTAGGCGATCAAGTGGAGCAAGGCCGCGACATGGGCTTTATCAAATTTGGCTCGCGGGTGGATCTGTTCCTGCCCCTCGATGCAAAAATTGAGGTAGTGATGAACCAACAAGTGAAGGGGAACAAAACCGTGCTGGCGAGGCTTTGAGAGAACGATAAACGATGAACTAAGAACGATACGCTCTGAATGTCTACCGCATCGCTTGGTGTTTTCACCAAACAAGCGCATTGGGAGTTGTGCCATTATCAAATTCTTCCATTGTCAAATTATCACATTCTCTCCCATGCCTACTTTTTTCAAAAAAACACTTCTCCTGTGCCTCGCTCTTTTTGCTTTTTTTTCCTGCAAAAACGACCCCAAAACAGATACTGCCCAAACCACCGCCAAGCCTGACACCACTCGCGTAGCGCCCGTGCCGACGGAGGACGCAACTGTTTTTGCCATTACGGATGGCACAGTGAACTGGTCGGGCAAGAACACCATAGACAAAGACGGCCACCAAGGCACCATCCGCGTGGAAAGCGGAGAACTGATGGTCAATCAGCTGGGCCAATTGTTGCGCGGCACGGTGCTGCTCGACATGAATTCGCTCAGCGTCACCGACATCAAAGACCCCGGCGAGCGGCGCGATCTGGAGTCGCATTTGAAGGATGCCGACTTTTTTGAGACCAATAAATTCCCCAAAGCCGAATTTGTGTTCACCGACGTGCTGCCCAGCATGACGCCCAACATCAACGGGGTGCTGAGCGGAACCCTGACCATGAAGGGCAAAACCGCCCCGGTGAACATCCCCGTCAAAATCAGCATCGAAGGCGACGTGCTGCGCGCCGAATCGCCCACATTTCCCATCAACCGCACCCAATGGGGGGTGAACTTCCAATCTGGCATACTCGGCACGGCCAGAGACAAGATGATTGACGACAATGTGCCCATTTCGCTGAAAGTGACGGCGAAGCGGAAGTAAATGCCATAAAACAAAAAAGCCTCCCATCTCTGGAAGGCCCTGTGGGCACAGAAGGACTCGAACCTCCGACTTGCTGCTTGTAAGGCAGC
>JBJXFT010000295.1:0-17395 GCA_046155725.1 Saprospiraceae bacterium | reverse complement strand
TGGCCGCGTCTGCAATCACCCCTGTTATAGGGATTTGAGCAGCCGTTATGAAGGCAAAAAGCAGAAATAGGATGGGTAGAAAAGATTTCATGTCTGTTGCATTTTTTTAAAACTGGCAATTATTGCTCTTCGTGACTTCTTATGAGTAAGCACTAAGAAACATCTATCATCTTGTAACCCATAAGAAGTCACGAAGAGCCAAAAAAATAAACCTTTATAAGCCCTTATCAACCTTTTGAGAGACAGCCTCGCCCGACCCTAATCCTGCTTCACAAATCGTCCGCTCGCAGCCTTATCATCTGTTTGCACCAGGACGAAGTAAAACCCGTTTTTCAAGTTGGCAATGTTGATCGAGTACGCATCCGCCAAACCCTTTTGGGTTTCAGACAACACGACTTTGCCTGCAGCGTCAAAAACTCGAATGTTTGCTGCACCGGTTGCTGGCGTTGCAAAACCAAGTTGTATAGCATCCGTTGCCAATGAGGGCTGCAAGGTCATCCAATCGCTGGAGAGTGCCGGAGAGTTTGTGCCAATGGTGCAGTTGGTATTGGTCGCGCAGGAAGCAAAGCAGGTATTGATGACGGTGTCTTGCTGTACAGGGGAGAGCCAACGGTCATTGTAGTTGGTCGGCACGGCGCAGGGCTGGCCTGCGAGGTTTTCTTTGCAAGAATAATCCGGGCAGGCGCCGTTGGCAAAATCATAGAACGTGGAGTAGCCCCGCTGCCGCTCGATCTGAATGCTGAACACGCCGTCGCCGTCCGAGTCGTCCATTTTGAATCGCCCGCCTGGAGCGCCAAAATCCAAGCCGCCCGCAAGGTATACGCCACCCGGGTCAGGCGTGTTGGCACCCATCCCGAGGTTCACCGTGATCTTTACCGCATCGCCGCAGCCAAAGCAAGAGGAATAGCAGACTGGCCCAACCGTAAGGTTTTCGGACAGTACCAGCTTTCTGTTGGTGAACACGTTAGCCCCATCAATCGTGGTTTGGGTACAAGATGCAGTAGGCGAAAACTGCTCCTGTTGCGCCCAGTTGTCCAAGTTGAATTTGTACTCGTACAAACCCACTGGGAGCGCCAAGGTGGATTCATACACTTTGTCGCCGTCGGCATCCAGCAGTTCGTTGCTGTCGCCTGAAAAGTTGTTGAACGTGCCGCTCACATAAGCTTTGGAGAATGTCCCGCCAAACTGATTCATGTCCAGTTTGAAAGTTACTTCTGCGGTCGGAGTGCTGCCAGAAGTACACACTTCGATGTCGTCTATGTAATATTTTTGGTCGGCAGCAAAAGTCTGATCGAAGTCAGCGAACAGCACAATCTTGTTGTAGACGTGCCCAGCTGCGGGCATATTCGGCCCTTCGATGGAAGGGAGCGCCGGGTCAAAAGTGAGTTCTACCCATTCGTTCACGACGCTGTTTTCTACTTTCAGTGCCCAGTTGGCCGCGCCGTCTTGGGCTTCTTCCAATTTAAGCGTCAGGTTTCCGGGGTGGTCGGTGCGGAATTTCACCTTGATTTTGCCGCCCGTCAGCAAGTTTACAGGGGTAGAAGCATTCGGGTTGGAGAAGGCCCCTGCCCAGGTTTGCGAATTGGCTGGTTTCTTAAACTCCAACACCGTCGCGCTGGTGTTCAGGCCACTGGCATTTGGATTGGCGATGGTGTTCGACAATTGGCCATCAATGCTGCTTCCGAAATACTGGAACGTGGTGCTGGTGGCCGGGGCTTCAAAATTGAGCACCGGGTTGCAGGTAATGGCCTGCTCCACCTTGATGTCGTCAAGGTATGACACTTGGTCAGCTGCTGGGCTGACCCCGAAATCGGTGAACAAGGTAATGGTGTTGTAGATATGCCCTGCTGCTGGCATATTCGGCCCTTCAATACTTGGAATCGCAGTATTGAAAGTGAGGGTTTCCCATTCGCCCACTTTCGTGTTGACTACCGTCTGCAGCCAGTTGGCGCCACCGTCTGCCGAATTTTCCAGCTTCAGCGTGAGGTTGCCGATATGGTCAAAGTATACTTTGATGCTGATCGTGGTGCTGCTGATCAAGTTGACAGGCATACTTGGATTAGGGTTTGAAAACCCGCCACCCCAAACTTGGGCGCCTGCCGGCTTTTTGAACTCCAACACCGTAGCACTGGTGTTCAAGCCTGTTGCGTTCGGGTTGCTAAGGGTTTGCGTGAGCTGACCATCAATAGAACTGCCAAAATATTGGAATCTCGTGCTGGTGGCAGGCGCCTCAAAATCGAGGATTGTCTGGGCGGAGGCGTTTTGGAGACCCGCGCAAAGGAGGGCGAATAAGAATGTGGAAAGTCGAATCATACGAAAGGTGCGTTTTGCAGAAATGAAATCTTCTTTTTTAAACAATACTGTTTTTGTGGCTCAAAACTATGAAGGCATATCCTTGGAGAGGTGTTTTTGCTGTACGACACGGTTACGCAGGGGCTACGACATTACTACGACAGCCCGAATATCCACGACGTTTTTACCTTGCATCGCAAAATGTTGACCTTGGGTTTTCTGCAAAAAAGCCTGAGAAGCTGTTTGAATGCAAATAGACTTGTTGCGGTGGGAGCGCTCGCGCCATCAAAACGAGCCTAACCGGGCACTGTGTTTTGAAACTACCGCTACTCATATCCCTCTTCTTCCCCAGCCTGCTCTTCGCACAGGCTGGAAACCTCGGGCTGCCTCCTGTCACTAACTTTTCCAAGTCGAGCTACCACGCAGGCACACAAAACTGGGACGTTGCGCAGGACGCACAAGGGCGGCTGCTGTTTGCCAACAATGAGGGCTTGCTCGTTTTTGACGGCGCACATTGGCAACGCTACCCAATTGCGAACGGCACCTGCGTCCGCTCCGTCGCCATCGCCCCAGATGGCAAGATCTATGTGGGCGGGCAGGGCGAAATAGGCGTTTTTAGCCCCGATGCCCAGGGCCGTCTTTCATACCAGCCGCTCAACAACCTTATACCTCCCGAAAACCAGCAGTTCGCCGATGTGTGGGACATTGTAGTGGCGGACGACGGCGCAGTTTGTTTTCGCAGCGAAGAGCGGCTCTTCCAATTGAAAAACAATCAAATCCGCGCTTTTTCGAGTGGTGGGAAAATGGGGTTCCTCGGCAAAGCCGCAGGCCGAATATTGCTCCACGATGCCAACAATGGCCTGATGGCATTCGACGGCCAGTATTTCACCATGCTCAATGCAGGCCTGAAACTTGAAAGCCCCGTCACAGCATTGCTCCCGATTGGCGGCGATACGGTGCTGGTCACGAGCCTTAAAAATGGCATTTTCTGCCTGACAAAGGATCGTCTTACACATTGGGCCACACCGCTGGATGCGTTTCTCAGGGAAAAAAGAATTTACTGCGCCGCGCATTTACCCAATAGACAAATCGCGCTCGGCACTTCCTTGGGTGGCTTGGTCGTACTCGGCAACGACCGTCGCCCAATTCAGCGGCTGCAAAAAAATGAGGGCTTGCAGAACACCAACGTACTCGCTGTATTTGCGGACAAATCCCGCAACCTCTGGTTGGGTCTCGACAATGGGATCGCACAGGTGGAAATCAGTTCGCCTTTCTACAGAATTTTGCCGGATGCTGCGCTGGAGGGCACAGGCTATGCAGCCCACATTCATGCGAATCGCCTTTGGCTCGGCACTTCCAACGGGCTGTTTTCTAAGGCTTTTGGCACCTACATTGACCCCTTTGTCACCAAAGATTTTAGCCTATTGCCCGGCACCACTGGCCAGACTTGGGGCTTGAGCGAGGTAGGCAATGAGCTGTTGCTAGGTCACCACGAGGGAGCGTTCCGAATAGGAAATGGGAAAGCGCAACGGATTTCAGAGTTTCCAGGAGCATGGCAGTTTGTGCCGCTCAACGACACCGCCATGGTGGCCGGGCTATACGATGGCCTGGCGCTGTTCACCCGAATTGGTGCAGGTGGCCAGTGGAGTTTCCGGCGACGATTGGCCGGGTTGAACGAATCCTGCCGGGTCATGGTAGGCGATTCGGACGGTTCCTTATGGGTGTCGCACCCATACCGGGGGGTGTTCCGGGTGCGGGTGCGCGACAATTTCCGGGACTTGGACGTGCAATTGTTTGGCAAAAAAGACGGACTGCCCTCCGACCTGAACAACTATGTATTTGAGATTGGGGGCAAGATGGTGGTGGCGGCGGATCGCGGTATTTTTCGCTTCAATGCAGCAAGGCAGCATTTTGAACCCGACCCGACCCTCGACCAATGGCTCGGCGGGGCAGGGCGCATCCGATACCTGCGGGAGGATCCACAAGGCAATGTTTGGTTTTGCCGGGGCGACGAAGTGGGTATTTTGTGGATAGAGGATATGGGGCTGGAGAAAAAAATCCGCCGCCAGACCTTCCCGTTGCTGAGCGAGCAATTGGTGGGGGGCTTCGAGCACATTTTCCCGGCCGATGAGTGCAACATCTTTTTCGGTTCTGAAAAAGGGTTTTTGCACCTCGACCCGGCACGCCTGCGCCGCGCCGACACCACGTTGCAAGGGATGATTTCCAGCGTGAATCTTCCAGGGGCGAGCGATAGCCTGCTGTTCGGAGGTTTTGGGCCTTCGGCGGAAAAACTGTCCTTGCCGTACCGCCTGAACAATCTCGCCATTGCGTTTGCCGCCAATGTTTTTGGTTCGACCCGCCAAATCATCTATAGTTACCAACTAAAAGGTTTGGATAACGAGTGGTCGGTCTGGAGCGGGAAAACAGAGCGGGAATTCCTGAACCTGCCTGCCGGCGAGTATGTTTTTTCGGTCAAAGCCCACAACGAATATGGGGTGGAGAGTGCGCCCGTACAGTTTTCCTTCCAAATCAACCCGCCTTGGTACGCCAGCTTAGCAGCAAAAAGCGTGTATTTTTTGCTGCTTTTGCTTGGTCTGGCCTGGGGGTTCCGAAGGCAGCGCGCCAAATTTGAGCGGGAAAAAAACGCGCTTGCAACCACTTTTCAACAGAAAAGCGAAGTGCAACAACGCATCGTGACGGAGAGCGAGCAGGAAATCACCCGCCTCCGCGCCGAAAAATTAGAATCGGAAGTGCTGCACAAAAATCAGGAACTGGCCCTCGCTACCATGCACCTGGTGCAAAAGGGCGAAATCCTGACCACTTTGCAGGAAGAATTAGAGAAAGCGCTCGAAAAGAAACAGCCAACCCAAACCTTGCACGAAGACATCCGCCGCATCATCCGCACCATGCAATTTGACACGAAACTCGACGAGGACTGGGAGCATTTTGCCATCCATTTCGACTCGGTGCATGGCGATTTTCTCAAGCGGCTGCGCGAACACTACCCGCAAACCAGCCCGAATGATCTTCGTTTGTGCGCTTACCTGCGCATGAACCTCAGCACAAAGGAAATTGCCAATTTGCTCAACATATCCGTGCGCGGCGTAGAAGGCAGTCGCTACCGTCTCCGCAAAAAACTGGGTTTGCCCGGCGATGCGAATTTGGTGGAAATTATGATGGCGGTGTGAGGGCTTTATCAAATGACGCTGCGGTGCTGGTAGATTTGGTGGTTGACACGTTGACCAGGAGCCAGGCAGAAATCGGCGCAAGGGCACTTTGATAACGACATTGTTCACCCGTTCCTTAAAAACTACTTCATCTCTTCTGCAAGCTTCTCCAAATCGCGGATGAGCAGCCGGGAACGATTGAAGGTGAGGAGTTTTTTGTAGCGCAGGTCGTTGAGCGTGGTGGTCACGGTTTGGCGGCTGGTAGCGGTGAGGTTGGCGATTTCCTGGTGGGTCACGGGTTTTCTGAGCACCCATTCGTAGCCCACACGCTGGCCTTTTGCTTTTGTAATATTGACCAGAAACTCCACGATGCGGCTGCGGCTGTCGCGGAAAACGAGCGATTCCAAGCGGCGTTCCATTTCCAATTGCCGCCCGCCGAAAATTTTCATGAAGAACAAGTTGAGTTCCGAACGGTCGCGCATCAGTCCGCGCAGTTCGTCGAGCGTCACCACGCAAGTATCAGTGTCTTCGAGCGCGGTGGCAAAGTCGTGGCGGCGCTCTTCGCCCAGCACGGCCAGTTCGCCAAACACCTCGCCGCGCCCCAAAATGGCTTTCGTGATTTCTTTGCCCTCCTCGTTCATCACCGATATTTTGATACGCCCTTCCGTGATAAAAAAGATGCGGTCTGAGAGGTCTTGCGGCACATACACCGCTTCGCCTTTTTTAAAACGGCAATGCGTGTGGCGCGCCATCAAGTCCTCGTTGCCCAGTTTGGTGGGGCAAAGCAGGTGGGTCACGTCAATGTTCTCTAAGTGCCAGAGAGGGTGAGAGGGGTGAGAGGCGTGAGAGGGTGAGAGCATGAGAGGCGTGAGAGGGTGAGAGGGGTGAGAGCATGAGAGGCGTGAGAGCATGAGAGGGGCGAGAGATTATGGCTCGAAACCTACTTTGATTTTTGCTGCGATTTTGAGAATTTCTGTGCTTTCTTGAATCAAGTCTTTCAACTCTTGGGAGGTGTTTTTGCCCGACTCAAAAATCACTTCCAACCAATAGAGGCTTTCATCGGCTTCTTCTACCACGATGCAAATCTTGGAGAATTTCTCATTCTTAGACCGGCCTCGGCAAAAGGCTCTAAAATTCGCACCTACCGATGTGGAGGCTTTGCACAACTGATAAACAACGACCGAAGTGGTACGACTTGGTGGAAGCTCGTCGCACAATTTTATCACCGCCACTGCAAATGCCTTCGTACGCTTCCTAAATCCTTCATTAAATTCTTCGTGGCTCATATTTTCATTTGTTAGTGGTTACAAATTCTCACCCCTCTCACTCTCTCACCCCTCTCACCCTCTCACCCTCTCACCCTCTCACACATTGAGGTAGTGCATCAGCGCATCGTAGCGGTCGCGGAGGAGTTCGCTGCGGTCGGTTTCGCCAAAGGTTTTTTTCACTTCAAAATCGTGGCGATCGAGCGAGGCGATGGCACGGGCAAGGTCGTGGCGGTCGAGTTTCAAAGTCAGTTCTACATCGTCGGAGTGGGGAGCAGAGGTGACGAATGCGCTGAGGATGCGCACATTTTCTTCTTCAAAAATGCGGGCTATGGTGGAGAGCGCGTAATCGCGGCGGGGCATTCCCAGCACGAGCACCGCGCCGTGTTCTGTCAGCGAGGCGGTATGGGCAAAGTATCGCAAGAGGTCGTTTTGCTGTACGAGGCCGAGGTAATTGCCCTCGGCATCCACCACTGGGATGACCGTGAGGCGGTGGTCGCCCATGATTTTGATTACTTGAAAAATGTGCTCGCTTTCAAGCACCTGAAACATCGGCAGCATCGAAAAATCGTGTTCGCTGAGCGGGTCGGAAAGTTTGTGGTTGAATATCTCCTCTTCAGAAAGGAGGCCGACCAATTTGCCGCCGTCCACCACCGGGAGGTGTCTCACATGGTGATCGTTGAGGGTGTGGAATGCTTCGCGCCCCGTCTGTTCGACGTTGAGCGCAGGAATGTCGTGGGCGATGAGTGTACGGGCAGTCATGGATTAGTTTGCTAAACGTTATTGGTCGCTGCTTGTTCGGCTTTGCCGACCTTTTCGAGGCTGCGCAAATATGAGTTGAAAAAACTTCTTGGGGCAAAAAATTAACCTTTGGGCGATTCCGCATTCCCTTCATCCCCCATTTTCCCTTTTCAAAACTTTGCAAAACCGCAGTTTGACGAAAAAAGAAAACGAGCGGCGGGCTACCTTGCGACTTTCGGCCACGATTTCTCCAATAACCAAATCCCCAAATCTACAAATCAACTTTTTCCTATGATCCTTTCCGTCCAAGACGTAGTAAAAACCTACGGTGACTACATGGCCGTCAACCATGTTAGCATAAACGTGCAAAAAGGCAGTGTCTTCGGGATGCTCGGCCCCAACGGCGCGGGCAAAACCTCGCTCATCCGAATGATAACGACCATCACTGCGCCCGATTCGGGCGCCATTTTTCTGGATGGCGCGAAACTCCATTCCCGCTCGCCAGAGCAAATCGGCTATATGCCCGAAGAGCGCGGCCTCTACAAAAAGATGAAAGTGGGCGAGCAACTCCTTTACCTCGCCCAACTAAAAGGCCTGACGAAGGCTCAAGCGCAGCAGGAGATTGACCACTGGCTCACCAAATTCGACATCAAAGATTGGTGGGACAAAAAGGTGGAAGACCTCTCGAAGGGGATGCAGCAGAAAATACAGTTTATAGCCACGGTGCTGCACAAGCCCAAACTGCTCATCCTCGACGAGCCGTTCACGGGCCTCGACCCCATCAACACCAACCTGATAAAAGACGAGATCGGCGCGCTCAACGCGGGGGGCACGAGCATCATTTTCAGCACCCACCGCATGGAGCAGGTGGAGGAAATGTGCGACCACATCGTGCTGATCAACAAGGGGAAAAACGTGCTGTACGGCGAGGTGAACGCCATCAAAAACGAGTACAAGGAAAACCTTTTCCGCGTAGAAGTGGAGGGCGATGCGCCGAGCGATTTTCCGGAACAGTTTACGGTGGTGAAGACCGAGAAAAACGCCCTCACTTTCAAACTCGAAGACGAATCGAAGAGCAACGACCTGCTCAAATTGTTTTTCCAAAAAAAGACAAGGGTCACTCGCTTTGAAGAAATCCTGCCTACGTTCAACGAGATTTTTATCCAGCGGGTAGCGGAAACGGAGGAATAGTGCCACACTTTCCGAAAGTTGAAA
Organism: Saprospiraceae bacterium; assembly: GCA_046155725.1. Classification (GTDB taxonomy): domain Bacteria; phylum Bacteroidota; class Bacteroidia; order Chitinophagales; family Saprospiraceae; genus M3007. The sequence goes on along the minus strand of JBJXFT010000295.1, from coordinate 8,715 downwards.
ACTTTCGGAAAGCGGTTCGCTCATTATCAAATTCCCCCATTACCAAATTATCAAATCAACCAGCCATGTCCAAACTTTCTCTCATCATAAGGCGCGAATACCTGACGCGCGTTCGCAAAAAATCATTCATCATCGGCACCCTCTTGGCTCCGGTCGGCTTGCTGGTGTATATGCTGGTGATCATTGGCTTGTCCAGTTATCAGGGAAGCAGCGAGCTCAAGATAGCCGTGCTCGACGAAGCCAAAATGGTGAACCCGCTCCCCGACGAAAAAGGCGTTCGATTTACCACTTCGGGCAACATGACGCTCGAACAACTGAAAGCCGAGGTAAGCGAAAAAAAACTGGACGGCGTGTTGCGCATCCCTCCGCTCGGCAATTTCAAGCAGAAAGACAACACGATCTTCTACTACTCTGACGAAAAACTCGCGCCTGAAAAAAGCAGGCTGATCGAGAAACGGATCGCGGAGAAGATCAAGCAGTTCAAAATGGACTCGCTGCGCCTCGATGCAGCGCAACTCAAGCTCCTCGACTCCGAGGTGTCCATTGACCCCGAAGGCATCAGCAGCGATCAAGAAGACGACCAGAGCAAATACACCGCCGGGGTGGGGCTTGCCGTGGGCGGGGTCATGACGTTTCTCCTGTTTTTCATGGTGCTGATGTATGGGCAAATGGTGATGCGCTCCGTCATGGAAGAAAAAACCAACCGCATCGTCGAAGTGATGATGTCGTCCGTTCGCCCTTTCGACCTGATGATGGGGAAGATTATCGGCACCGGGCTGGTGGGTCTGACACAGGTGGTGGCTTGGGTGGTATTGAGTGGTGCCGTATCGTTCCTTGTCCCACTGTTGATGGGTTTCGATGCGCCCCCAATGGAAGTACCTATGACTCCTGGCGATGCGAAAATGGATCCTGAAATGATACAGGATACGGGGATGCGCATTATGGCCGAACTGAGCAAGCAAAATTGGCCGCTCCTCATCGGGGCATTTATCATCTATTTCTTGGGCGGATATTTCATCTACGCTTCCATGTTTGCAGCCGTTGGCTCGGCCATGGGCGACGATATGGGCGAGGGGCAAGCCCTCACTTTGCCCGCTACCATCCCGCTCATTCTTGCTTTTTACATCGTTTCGATGGCTGGTTGGCGCAATCCGGACAGCGGCCTGATGGTATTCTCTTCCATATTTCCGCTTTTCTCCCCGGTCGCCATGCCGTTCCGTTTGGCCTTCAACCCGCCCTGGTGGCAAGTGGCGCTTTCGCTCGCCTTGGTGATTGCCTCGGCGGTATTTTTTGTGTGGCTGGCCGGGCGCATCTACCGCGTGGGCATCCTCATGTACGGCAAAAAGGTGACGATGAAAGAGATGTGGAAGTGGATGTTTTACAAAGGATAGAAAACAAAGCACCGAACGCCGGAAGCAGATGGGTAGCACAAAAAAGAAGAGGCACTTTTTGAAAAAGTGCCTCTTCTTTTTTGCGCTCAAAACATATCGTAGTACAATTTCAAAGTAGCGTCCGTCTCCTTCGCTTTGATTTCGGCGATGATGGCTTCGAGGGCCGTCACCTTGTCTGTGTTGCCGTTTTCGCGGAAATGGTTGCGCAGGTCGGCGATGGCTTTGGTGGCGCCAAAACGCCGCCACTCGCTGGTCTGCATATTGAGCGAGATGGATTTGAACTTCTCCACGCTGGCATCCAAGAGCGCGGCATCGCCGAGGCCGATGAGGAATTTCTGGTAGTTGTCGAAGAACGGGAACGCGCCAAAGCCGTCTGCTTTGTCCAATTTCTTTTCAAAAAACGGGAGGTTCGAGCGGTCGGGCTCCTCGGCGTACAGTTCGGCCAGCACAGGCGTGAACGCATCCGAATCGTCGTTCTGCAACACTTTGGAAGCATCGCGCGCGGCCACGGGGTCCAGTTTTTGCAGGGCAGAAAGTGCCGCGCCCACCACGCTGTACGCCTGCTCGCTGCCCATGTTTTTTTGGAGGATGGGGATATACTGCTTGTCGCCCGTGCTTCCGAGCGTGTTGATGGCGGCAGCGCGAACGCCCGGCTCTGGGTCGCTTTCTGCCATGCGGGCGATGATGGGCAAAGTGCCCGCCGCGCCCATGCCGTCCGCCGAGAGTGCGCGTTGGCGGATGCCGTGGAATTTGTCGGAAAGCGCCTCTTTGAAAACGGCTTCGGAAAGCGGCGAAGGCTCGGCTTGCAAGGCATCGAGCGCCTCCATGCGGTCGGCGTAGAGCGGCGCGTTGCGGTACAGGAATGCCCATTCTTGCACGTTGTGGTTGTCTGTTTTTTGGCAGAGCAAGGTTTTGGTCGCGTCGAAATTGAGGAGCGCGGGCTTGCTCGCGCAGTCGAACGTGAAGGTTTGGCTGCGCTTGGTGACGCGGATGCTCTCGCGGCGGGCTTTGCCGGAGGCATCATAAATATCCACTGCGAGCGGCAGGTCAAAAACCCGTGCGACATCCTTCCCTTCTTGGCTTTGCGTCACGGTCACGCTGGCTTTTTTGGCGGCATCGTTCCAGCCATATTGAATGTCGAGCACGGGGTGGCCCGCGCCAAAATGCCATTGATTCCAGAACCAGTTGAGGTCTTGGCCCGTCACGTCCTCAAAAGCGAGGCGGAGTTCGTCGCTTTCCACATCGGTGTACTCGTTCTTTTTGAGGTAGCGGCTGAGCGCGGCATAAAACGCCTCATCGCCCACTTGCTGGCGGAGCATGTGCAGCACACAGCCGCCCTTGTTGTAGGAGTGCGCGTCGAACATCTCTTCGCGGTTGCCATGGCCAAAATGGATGAGCGGGTGGCCGCCATCGCCCGCAGAGAAAAGGTAGCCCTGTTGCTCCGTCATCAGGTGGTCGTCGGCTGCGTCGCGGCCATATTTGTGCTCCATCCAGAGGTACTCGGAGTAGTTGGCAAAACCCTCGTTGAGCGTGAGGTTGGCCCAGCTCTCGGTCGTCACCAAATCGCCAAACCACTGGTGGAACATCTCGTGCGCCACCACCCGCTCGTTCGTGAGGTGGTCGTCCATCAGTTCGCGCTTGGTCTTTTGCATGAACTCGCCAAAGATGACCGCCGTGGTGTTCTCCATCGCGCCGCTGACATAATCGCGCACCACGACTTGCGAGAATTTTGACCAAGGGTAAGGGTAGCCAAGTTTGGTGGAAAAGAACTCCAGCATCTCGAGCGTGTGGGGGTAAATGTCGCGGGCGTGTGGCTCGAATTTTGGCTCCACGTAGTATTCTACGTCAATGCCGCGCCATTTGTCCTTCACCACCGCATACTCACCAATTGCCATCATAAACAGGTACGGCGCGTGGGGCTTGTCCATTTTCCAATAGTCGGTGCGGGTGCCGTCGGTGTTCTTTTTGGATGTCACGAGCAGGCCGTTGGAAAGGGTTTTGAACTTGTCGGCCACGGTGAGGTACATCTCTTGGGTGCAGCGTTCGTTGGGCTTGTCCACCGTGGGCATCCAGAACGAGTTGCTTTCCGTTTCGCCTTGAGTCCAGATTTGCATGGGCTTGTCTTTTTCCGCGCCGTCGGCGTTGATAAAGTAAAGCCCCTTGTCGCTGGTGATGGCCGCCGAGCCGCCGTAACTCTCGCGCTCGTCGGGCTTGGCCGTGTAGGTGATGGCGATTTTGAATTCCTCCATGCGGGAGAAAGTCTTGCCGAGGTGGATGGTCAGTTGTTCGTTGTTGTAGTCTCGTTTCAACTGTTCGCTCTTCCCTTCAAGCGCAACGGAAAGAATGTCAAAATTCTTCGCGTCCAAAGTCACCTTGTCGGTGGCGTAAAACCAAGGGCGCATGGTGAGGGTGGCTTTGCCGTTGGCGCGTTTCTTCGCCCAGTCGAACGAGAGTTCGACTTTGGTGTGAATCAAATCCACCTCAAATGTGTGCGAAGGATTGTAGGGGCGCAGCGTGTCGAGGTTTTCCTCGGCTTGGGGCTGGACGAGCACCTCGTCGAGCACGTTGTACTCGACAGGAGCATGGGCTTCGCCTTCGCCGATGAGGGGTTTCCCCATGGTGTCCCATAGGGCGGGTTCGCTGGGCGGGGCGGGGGTGCTTGTAGTTTTGCTGCCAGTCTTGGGGGTGCAGGCGAGGTAAAGCGTGAGTGCGGCGAGGATGGCCGTGGAGAGGAGTGGTCTCATTGAAATGTTTGTGTGAGTGGGTGGGGAGAGGGATATTTTTAAACGCGACGGGGCATGGGTTTTTCTATTTCCCGCTTCGCGGGGTTGGCCACTTGGTTGGCCGCGTGTGTTGGTTATAATGGCAATTTGGTAGGAATCTTAAGCCATCGCAGTCACCTCAATCTGTGTATTTTGCGCTTTTGCGCGAGCAGCGATACCTTCCAATTTTACAGAAACCGGGTCTTCAATCCATTCCTCGCCACATTGTGTACAGACAAAGGCTGGTACATTTCGTACCACAACTACACCAGAGGTCAAGTCAACCGTAAAGGTAGTTTTGCCCGATTCTACTTTCCCCCCGCAAAGGGGGCATTTTGATGGAATATGGTTCATAATCAATTTTTTTTTGTTTTAAAATCGGGTTCAAAAATGTTCAAATCGGGTTCGTAGGCTGTAATAACAAAAATCTGCCCGGTGGTCTCGTCAAATGAAACAACGACATGAATAGGGCGGTTTTCGGGAAAGCCTAAAACCAGTGCGCTGGGAAATGGTCTGTCTTCAAAATACTGTCGAATCACCTCCCCATTTTCCATGACATTTATCGCGTCATCACGGCTGATACTCCTCGCTATCATTTTCTCTAGTGCGTGTTTTCTCCAAAGAATGTTGCCGTTTGAGATGGCACGCCCAAAGAGCAAAGCGTCGAAAGGGAATTCCATGTTGTAGGTTTTCAAATTTTTATGCTGCGTTTGGCAGTTACCCAAGCGCAGGGCGGAATCAGCAAGCAAACCTACGCCGCCTCCATCAATTCCAACCGAAGACTCAGAGGCTGAAAAAGCCCTTGCAGTTCATCCACAAATTCCTTGCGTTTGAATTCGTACTGCTTTATCATGGAAGCGTTCCGAGTGGTTTGCTTGTGCTGGTCAATCAGGTGAGCAAGGTTTTCCAAGTTCTCGACCAGTTCGGCGATTCTGATTTGCCGGACGTTCATTAGCTGTTCCATACGCTATGCAGTTTTGATTTGAATGAATCCTTTTGAAAATCTCTTTTTCAAGCGGTTAAATCGTGAGTTGCTGAACCATTCGTACCAGTAGGCTCGGTCTGCCCGAAACGTCTGGTGGAATTTATGCCCTTCTGGGTATTGGCAAATAGTGTAGGCATCCAAATTTTCGTAAAAATTGCCTACTGCCCATTTGCTGAATCGAGCATCAATCACTCGTTCGTGCTGGGCATAGGCTTGCCAGTCAATAAAGGTGGCAAAATCAATATCTCTGGGATTCTCCTTGTTGCTCACAAAACTCCCGTCAATCCATTGGATGAAACCAGCCCCGATTGTTTCACGCAAATCTTTGGTGTATCGGAGATAGCTCTCAAAAATCAACTTTCTGGAATCGCTCTCCTCGAATTGACTGACAAATACTGCTTCAAACTCTTCCAGCGTGATTTCTATCAAACCTTCTGGTTGGAGATGGCCTCTGATATCAAAGTGGAATTCCATTTTTAGTTCTTGAAACTTGTTATTGAGGCCATCACCTTTTTCAGTATTGCCAAAGTTGCTGGATGGACGGTGGCTGTTTGTAGCATCGGAATTTCGACTTTGGAACCTTAAAAAAACTGCTGCAAAAACTCAGGGTTACTTTGTCCAGATACCTGATTTTAAGGGCTTCTTGTTTGATACGCTCGTAGCCGTATAGGTGGCTGAGTGCGTACCAGTCCGCCAAACGCCCGCGTGTGAGCACTCGCTCAACAATAAAGCGGGTGTGCTTAGCCGAGTCGAGTGTTGTCTCATCGGTGTCCCAGAATAAATTGGTAGAGAAGATTTTGCTTGCGTCCATGTTTGCAAATTTCAGAAGGCCACGCAAAGTTACCCACACCACACCACTTCCCCCCCGTTTTCGGCAGAAGCACAGGGAGAACGCCGTTTCGCCAAATCATTATGCGCCAACGCCCAGATTAGTGGCCTTCCGCTTCGGCATAATTTCCAAGCGATACACCAGCCCCAAAAATAGCCCAAACAAAAGCACCCGCACGGCCCAAATCGCCTCCACAAAAAGATGGGGCGCAAGCCAAATGCTAACGGCCCATAGCGCGAGCGCGGCGATTGGGTAAAGCGTCATTCGACCCAATGGATACGGCACCGGGTAATGCTTCCGGCCCGCGAGCCAGGTAGCCCAACACATAAAAGCATAGCACACCAAAGTCACCCACGCCGCGCCGTAATAGCCAAAACGGGGGATAAGAAAAAGGTTGAGCAACACGGTGATGCCCGCCCCCGCCAGAGAAATCCAAGCCCCCAACCCCGTGCGGTCTTTCAGGCGGTACCACACCGAAAAGTTGTAGTAAACCCCCAGCAGAAGGTTGGCGCCCAAGAGGATTGGCACCACATGGAGGCCACTGTGGAATTTGCTCCCTATGAAATGCTTCACCAAATCTATGAAAAGCAAGATGCCCAGCATGCCCGCCGCGCTGGCGATGGTGAACCATTTGGTCACCTCGGCTTGGGTGCGCAGCGCGTCCTTGTCCTGCGCGTGCCGGAAGAAAAACGGCTCGGCGGCGTAGCGGTAAGCCTGCGTGAAAAGCGTGATGAGCGCGGCCAGTTTGTAGTTTGCCCCAAAGATGCCCACCTGCCCCAAGTTCTCCTTCGTCGTGCCGGGAAGCATATATTTCAACATAGCCCGGCTGAACATTTCGTCCACGATTCCTGCCAAGCCCACCACAATGAGCGGCGCGGCGTAGGCCACCATTTTTTTCCAGACAGCCTTGTCAAAACCCGCCCGAACCGCTCGGAACTGCGGCAGCAACAGCAACAGCGTGAAGGCGCTGGCTATCAAATTGGAAAGGAAAATATAGGCCACGCCCATGCCCGGTTGCCACACGGTGTGTACCCATTCCACCCCATTTTCGGCAGCCCAAGGGCAGAAAACCAACCAAAAAAAGTTCATCGCGATATTCACCGCGATGTTGGCGAGGCGGATAAAAACGAATCGCTTGGGGCGCTGCTCCAAGCGCAAACGCGCGAAGGGCAACTCTGCCAAACAGTCGAACGCAAGGATGAGCGCGAACCAGCGCACATATTCCGGGTGCTGTGGGTATTGCAGCGCGTCGGCAATCGGCTGGGCAAAAAACAGCAGCGCGGCGGCGATGATGGCCGTGCTCCCAAAGAGCGAGAGCATCCCGGTAGAGTAGGCCTTGTCGCGGTCTTCGGCGGGCGTTCCGAAGCGGAAAAACGCCGATTCCATGCGGTAGGAGAAGAAAACCATCAGGAATGCCGACGTGGCGTAGAGGTCTGTCACCGCGCCGTAATCGCTCGTGGCTTTCAGCATCCGCGTGTGCAGGGGCACGAGCAGCATCATGTTCAGCAGTCGCCCCGCGATGCTGCTCAGCCCATACAAAGCGGTTTCGCCCGCGAGTTTCTTTAGTAGTGATGACATAAGGGATTAGTCCACAACCAGCACGCCGATGGCCTCGAACGACACTTCCCGCTTTGGCTCCGTGATGGCCGCAATCTCTTCGGGCGATTTTTTCGCGTCTTCGGCATAATGGCGCAGCACGTCCACGGACGTGGTTTCCACGTATGCGTAGCCGTCCACCACCACCCGCTTCCCAGAGAGGTCTTTGGGCATAAAGAAAGCGTAGTCTTTAAACGTGACGCGCATTTCGGGGTAGCCGGGCTGGTCGGACACGAGGGTCATCCAGCAGCCTTTTTTCTGACACACCTCTTTCACTTTCCCCGTCACTTTCATGGGCAACGAATCTTGGGCGGTCATTTTGGTCATCACTTCGTCGTAGGCCACCGCGTTGTCGGCAGTGATGTTTGCGCCAAAGTGTTTGCCATCGTCGGGCGTGTTCGCATTTGCGGAAGCGGGGGATTTTTGAGCGCAGGCAGCCAAGAAAGCTGCCGCGCAAAAGCCAAGGAGGAGACCTTTTAACATGGTTGGAAAAATCATTTTTTTTGAATGGTTGAAAGCACTGAAAGCCGGTGCCTACAGGCGAATTTTGACAATCAAAATTCGGGGGCAAAATTGGGGCACTGTGTGGTATAAATCGAAGGTTTGCGGCTTGAATAATTCTTGCCAGCCAATGAGGCATCTCCGCATTGCGGCTTCTGCATTGGATAGTCAGAGCCTCCCCTCGTCGGCAAAACTGTAATATCCCCTTTCTGAAACGATGAGATGGTCGAGCAGGGGCATATCGAGCAGTTTGCCCGCTTCTCGCAGTTTTTGGGTCAGCTCCAAATCGGCATCGCTCGGTTTCAAATTGCCCGAAGGGTGGTTGTGCACGGCGATAATCGCGGCAGCGCGCGCATCCAATGCGGTTTTGAACGCGATTTTCACATCGGCGATAGTGCCCGCCGCGCCGCCCGCGCTTAGTTTTTCGCGGCCAAAAACTTCGCAAGCCTTGTTCAGCAAGAGCAGCCAAAACTCTTCGTGGTGAAGGTCGGTGAGCAAGGGTGCGATGACATTGAAAGCGTCGCGGCTGCTGCCCACGCGGGGGCGTTCGCGGAGGTCAGAGATTTGGCGGCGGCGGCCCAACTCCAGCGCGGCAGCGATGGCGATGGCTTTGGCCTCGCCCACGCCCCTGAAGCGTTGGAGTTCTTTGAT
>JBJXFT010000290.1:0-5382 GCA_046155725.1 Saprospiraceae bacterium | reverse complement strand
TTATCGCTTAGAGAACTGGAAGTTCTTGCGCGCTTTTGGCTTGCCGTATTTCTTGCGTTCTACGGCGCGGCTGTCGCGCGTGAGGAATTTCCTGATCTTCAGCGGCGAGCGGAACTCCTCGTTGAGTTTCACTAATGCGCGGCTCAAGCCCATGCGCACGGCTTCTGACTGGCCTTTGTAGCCACCGCCGCGTACGTTCACTTTCAAGTCGTAGGCGTTTTCGATGCCCACTACGGTGAACGGGTCAGTCACGTTGTGCTGCACGTGCATCTGCGGGAAGTATTCGCGGTAGTCTTTGCCGTTCACCGTGATCTTGCCTTCCCCTTTCATCAAATATACGCGGGCAACGGCGGTTTTCCGACGGCCCACGGCATTTATCATTTCCATATCGTGTGAATGTGATAATGTGATAATGGGATAATGTGATAATGGGGCAATTTGATAATTATCAAATTGCCTCATTATCACATTATCAAATTAAAAAGTTAGTGCTTCTGGTTGTTGTGCCGCGTGGGGGTGCTTCGAGCCTTTGTACACGAACATTTTCTTGTACATGGCGCGACCCAACTTGGTCTTGGGCAGCATTCCCTTGATGGCGCGCTCGATGATGCGCTCCGGGAATTTCTCGAGCATCTCGAGTGCCGGGATGACTTTCAAGCCGCCCGGGTGGTGCGAGTGGTGCTTGTATTCTTTCAGGTCCCATTTTTTGCCCGTGAAGCGCACCTTTTCGCAGTTGATCACGATGACATAATCGCCCGTGTCGGCGTGGGGCGTGTACGACGGTTTGTTTTTCCCGCGCAAGATGGAAGCGATTTCAGCGCACATGCGACCCGTGACCTGGTTTTCAGCGTCCACGATGTACCACTTGTGCTCCGCTTTTTCTTTGCTGACGGAAACCGTCCGATAGCTCAGTGTATCCATTTTTGAAAAAATTTGAAACGTTTGAAAGAGGGCCTTTGGAGTTATTGGGTTGATTTTGTTATTGGGTTATTGAAGTCAATTCGACTCGAAAATATCGTTTTCGTAATAACCAAATAACCCACGAACTCAATAACTTTTTGCCACCTTTCCTCAAAGAGGCCGCAAATGTAGAACGCCCCTCCGCGCCGTGCAAGGCTGCGCCAAAAGTTTTTTGGGCAAATGGGCTTAACTCGCTGAAAGTCAGGAAAAATATTGCCCGATTATTTTTTGTTCAAAAAATGGGTGGGCGGGTTTTTGGGTGAGAATCAATGTTTTGTGGCACAGGGATGGATTTGTGCGACAAAACTTTTTTGGGGCCTAATAACTACGGACTTTTGCCGCGCCATGCAAACATCCGACAGCATCCAAGTCCGCGACCTATCGTTCGTGCCGCTCCTTTCCGAAGCCGAAGTGCAGGCTCGCGTCCGCGCCCTCGGCAAAATTTTGACCGAGCGCTATGGCGGCCAAACACCCTTGTTTATCAGCGTTTTGAGCGGTGCGTTTGTCTTTGCCGCTGATTTGATGCGGGCTTTCGACGGCCACTGCGAAGTGGGCTTTGTCAAACTTGCCTCTTACGCTGGCACCCGCTCTTCGGGCGATGTGCAGACGGTGATGGGCCTTGACAAAGACCTCCGCGACCGCCACCTGGTGGTGGTGGAAGACATTGTGGACACGGGCCGCACGCTCCACTTTTTCCTCGAACACCTCCGCGCCCAGCAGCCTGCTTCCATTTGCACGGTGGCGTTTTTGCGCAAGCCAGACGCTGCGCAGTTCCCCGTGCCGATGGATTTGGTGGGCTTTGATATAGAAGACAAATTCGTGGTGGGCTATGGCCTCGACTACGACGGGCTGGGGAGGAATTTGGCGGGCATTTGGCAGTTGCGGTAGGCAAGGCCTATTGCTCAAACCCGCAGTGGGCGCTACAATGTGGCGGTGCAATAAGTTTGTAGGAAATCGTCCAGCAAAACGACTTTGAATATTATTTCATCAGCCATCAAAGCTGCCAATTTTGCGTCGGTGGTCACGATTGTTTTTTCTTCCGTTTGGAGCGCGGCCTCGAACAGGTAGCGGTCGCTGGAGAAGTTGCCAATCGAAAGTTTTTTTTCGGCTTCGATGGGCAAAGCAGTCCCTCCATCATCAATCAGTTGGCAACGCTTGCTGTCTTCCAGAATCAGTTTGATGAAATTTCGGATGGGAGTAACGGCTTCATAATTGCCCCTCAATTCTTTGGCGTAGCGGTAAATTTTTCGGTAGAATTCTGAAGGTCGGCGTACCACCATGCAGTCGTCGCGCTCAATGAAGCATTGCAAAAATTGCTGGAGCAATAATTTTTCTTCCCGGCTTGCCGAGGGCAAAAAATATTGGGGCAACCATTCGTTCACAACGAGTTGCATGGCTCAGTCCACGAGTTTGAAGAAGGATTGGAGGTCGGCCAGTTCCGATTCGTAGAAATGCGAGAGGCCACCCGCAATCTGGCCTTTTTCGTTTATAGGCTGAGCTTCGATGGTGGTTTCTGGACCGTTGCGTTCGAGGAAATAAACCTTGATGTCTTCGGGCGAAGCCTTGCCTTCGGCCACTTGGCTCATCAGTGCTTGCACAAAATGTTCGCTGTGGGTGGAGATGAGGAACTGTTTGTCGTGCTGTACAGCGATTTCGAGGAGCGAAGCCGCCAACGTGCGCACCATGCTTGGGTGGAGGTGAATTTCTGGCTCGTCAATACAGATGAATTTCTTGTTTGGCTGGAAAACTTTGGCAAGGATGGTGAGGAGTTGGTTGGTGCCAGTGCCTTCGTTGACGATGTTGGTAATTTGCTGCTGGGGCGTTCCTTTCTGCTGAACCGACATGATTGAAAAAACCGAGGTTGGCTTTTGAATTTGAAGAAACATATCCCGCCCTGTGGCTCGTTCAAAATAATGTCTAAGATTCACGACCTCTTTTCCTCGGCTATTAAATATCCATGTTGCGATTTCTTCCTCGCTGTTGATATTGCCATTGATGGAAACCGGCGCATAATGGGGCTTAGCAAAGCCCCTTTTCATAGGCACAAAATCGGACAGCAGCAGCGCCTCAACAGGTTTGTTCAGCGCCATTTCAAATTTGCTTCGCTCGCTCGGTGTAGGGTGGTTGTCTTCTTTCAGGCTTCCAGCAAGCCCGTTCCAATCAAATTCAAACCGCTTTTTTTCAGGCAATTTAAAAGTTTCAAAAACCCTCTTGATGTTGGCGGAATAAGGAAGCCCAATTTGCAATTCGGCGTTAAAATCAAAAAGTTGGGAGGAGGCGGTATTGATTTGGGTGGACTGCTCGCTCAATTCCAAGTTGTAAGAGACCGAGATATTACGGTCGGTATCAACGGTTTCTATTCCGAGCAAAATTTTACCGCCTGCGTTTTGCTTTGACACCACTTCCTCAAACCCTCCCAGATTGATAAATGGCAGTGCGAACAACTGCTCCAAACTCCGATTCGGGTTCATCACAAAATCGCGCAGCACCAGAAACCCATAGAGCAGGCTCGACTTCCCGCTGTTGTTCGCCCCGGTCAGCACCGTGATTTTCCCTAAAGGCAATGCTGCTTTTTGGATGCTGCGGAAGTTTTCGATGTAGAGTTTGCTGATCATCGTTCAGAAATTTGATGCCAAAGGTACAAACTCCGTACAATGCCTATGCCTCACCGCTTCCCCATCACCGCCGCCGCCTTGCGCTGGAGCGGCAGGCTTGCCACTTTTTGGCCGATGATCTTGCCCAAGCGCAGCCCTTCCTCACAGTCCATGCGATAATGCACGCCCAACAGCACACGCGAGGCGGCGTTCTCTTGCGCCATTTCAGCAAATGAACCGTAGCTGCGCGGGGTGCTGACAAATTCTGGACGGTTTTCGTGCGTGCGGTCCGTAAGTTCAAAACGTGCGCCCAGGGCATCGGTGAGCACCTCGGCAGCCGCAGCGCCAAAAGCGGCGTGGCCGGAGGGGTAGGCAGGAAACGAGGGTGTGTTGTGCAATGATTTCCAATCTGGGTTTATCACTTGTTGGATGTAAGTCTCCGGGCGTTCCACATTAAAACGGTACTTGGCTTCCCAGGTCGCTATGCCGACATCGCAAAGCGACAGCGCGGTTTTCAGATAGGTTTCTATCACGACGGCGAAGGGTGGGCGAGCCTTTTCGAGGGCTTGGTTGGTAATAGACATCCATCGGCCAGAGGGGCAGACCGTGAGGCCGGGGAAGTCGTCGCTCCAAAACTCGGCAATCCAAATGTTCTCTTTGCTCAATGGTTTTGACACAGAATAGACCTCCATGGCTTCGGTATAGAAATCAGAGCCGGGGGCTTTTGCGTAGCCGACAGGGTTTTTGAAGGTGATGTCGGAAACGTTGGCGACAAATGGCCGCACCCGCCCCCAATAAGGCAACAATGCCGGCGAAGGGTGCTTGCCTGTAGGCTGCCAGCAACCTTCGCAAACGGGCGGCTCGTAGCCGTGGTCGTAGTTGTAAAGATGCCCTTCGTGGCCTTCACGGTCGGTTTTTGACCAGAGCCACACGGTCTGTGCGGCAGTTTTTCCGAACGCAGCAGATGGCTCTGCCACGAGGTTGTTTGTTTTTTTGAGAAAAGATTGGGCAAGCTGTTTTTCCAAATGGTCAATCCGTTCCAGCAAGTTGGCCGGGGCCGTGGGGAAAAAGTTGCGGAGCATTTGAGCGTAAGCGGCATTCAGGCTGGCGGGCAGGTAAAACTGCCCCTCGCCAAATTTCGCGGCGGGTTTTTCGTAGCCCGGCAAAAAAGTCTCCAGCGAGAGGTGATCTTGCAGACCGGGCAGCGAAGCCTCATACGCGGCCATTTCGAGGTATGCGAACATCCGCGCGGTCACAGGGGGGCGGTAGCCCAAGGTGTGGCGAGCCAGATCGAGTGCAAGGCGATTCCATTCCAGCGCAACCTCTGTGGCGTTTCGGTATTCCAAAGGCTCTTCCACCGCCTCGGAATTGCAATTTGGGAAAATAAAAAGGCCGAGCATGGCCATGATGGCCAAAAGCCACGGGGCAGCAGCCCATTTTGATTTTGTTTTTTTGAAAATCGGGAGGGTAAAAAAACAGTTTTCTCATAGCCCGTTCTGAATTGGGTGTGGATCAATTTTTTTGGGAAACCCCGGTCCACTTTTTTGCGCAAAAAATTGAAGTAAACCTCCACGAAATTGGTGCCGGTGTCAAAAGATAGGTTCCACACGCGCTCCGAAATTTCGGCTTTTGAAATGGCGCGCTCGGGGTTGCGCAGCAAATATTCCATGAGCGCAAACTCGCGCGGAGTGAGCAGGATGCGCTGCCCGCCGCGCAGGAATTCCTTCCGCTCCAAGTTCATCTCAATATCCGCAAAGCGCAGCACCGTGGGAGGCTCCGCTTGATAACTGGACTGTGGGCGGCGCGCCAAGGCGCGGACGCGCACCAG
>JBJXFT010000276.1:0-5670 GCA_046155725.1 Saprospiraceae bacterium | reverse complement strand
CAGATGGGCATCACGCTCATCAGTTGCCTGAAGGCCAACGCTGCGCTGTACTATCCTGCGCCGCTTGTGCCGCAGGGCGCCAAAAAGCGCGGGCGGCCCCGAAAAAAGGGCGGCAAGGTGTACTGGGGCGCACTTGACGAAGCACAACTTCCGCTGGTTCACACAGACGCGGAAAAGCGCGTCCGCTCCGCTCAGGTCTGGGTCAAGTGCTTGGGCCGAACGGTGAAACTGGTGGCGGTGGAGTACCTGCGCGAAGACGGAACGATGATGACCCGCAAACTTTACTTCTGCACAGACGCCGAACGGGACTGGCAGTGGATACTGGAGCGCTATGGCCTCCGCTTCCAGATCGAGTTCGTCTTCCGCGATGCCAAGCAATTCCTCGGCCTCGCCCACTGCCAAAGCACCGACAAGATCAAAATCGAGAACCATGTCAACCTCGCCCTGTCCGCTGTCTCGGTCGCAAAGGCTGCCCACTACCTGCCTTTGCCAAAGGAAGAAAGAGGTGCTTTCTCCATGGCCGAACTCAAGACCTATTATCACAACCTCGCCCTCGTCGAGCGATTTTCGATAGCCTTGGGTATTGACCCTACCGCAACAAAAAACAACCCGAAAATCAAACAACTCTTATTCTCAACAAGTTACCTCGCTATGGCTGCTTAAATCCTTCACGAACCATTGGCAAACCCTCGAACTAAAACCCCCCACAACCATCTTCAAAGCAAGTCTTCCAATTTCGTTTGGAAGCCCTCCAAAACGACCGACTTCACTGCTTCGGATACTTTGAAAGTGCCCAATTTTTGGAACTCGCCTTCTTCGTTGAGGTACTGCGCGATAGTCTTTTTCTGGAGGTTGATGAGCCAATACTCGCCCACCATAAAGGTCTCGTAGATGTATTTTTTGAAAGCCATTTCTTTGGGCGTGTTGCCTTCAGAAAGGACTTCGACCACAAAATCAGGTGCGCCTTCTATCTTCTTCGGCCCGATGATGTGCGCCCGTTCTTTTTTGATAAAAAGGATGTCGGGCTGGAAGGTGTTTATCTCATCGAAGGAGGTGTCGAGCGGGGCAAAAAAGACTTCGCCCAAATCGTTTTGGCGTACAAGATTTTCCAACTGGTTGGAAAGGCGGCGCACAACGCGCTGGTGCCGAGGTGTGGGAGAAGACATAAAAACGATGTTTCCGTTCACAAGTTCGTAGTTGCCGTTGTTGGCAGGAGTGATGGCGGCATAGTCCTCGTACGTCAGGATTTTGCGGCGAACCCTGCTGGCACGGCGGGTGGCAGGTGGCGCTGCGGCAATAGTGGCGGCTACGATAGCGGTGGCTTGCATGGTCGAAATTTTTGACAAAAATAGAAAACTATTGAGCGTCTCACTTCGAGTGAGATGCTCAATGATTACTGCACCTTATCCCCCCTCAAAATCCGGTACCGCTTGCGGGCATCCACGGCGAACACGCTGCCGGAGTATTCGAGGAAAATCTTCTCGTAAATCTCCTTGGCTTTTTCCAGATCATTCATTCTCACTTCGTAAATCTGTGCCAGCGCGTACAGCGAATTGTCGGCACGGATGTCTTCTTTGAACTTGTCGGCCACTTCCTGGAAGAGTGCCATCGCCTTGTCGTAGGCGCGCTGCTTCTCCCAAATCCGCGCTTGGAGGTACAGGATATCGTCTTGCAGCGAATGCTCTGGGAAGCCCCGCGCCAGCGTGTCCAGTTTCAGGAACGCCTCATCAAAGCGGTTTTGCAGCACCAGCAGTTCGGCAGCCGAATAGAGCGAAATGGCCTCCGAAGTAGTATCGAGGTTCAGGTTGTCCATGATGAACACCGAAAGGTCGAGCGCGTCGTTGGCGATGAGTTTGGAAGTGGAGGCTTTCAGCACGTCGAACTGCGCTTGCGCCCATTGGAAATCGCCGTTGAAATAAGAAAGCCGGGCGTTCTTGAAACGCGCTTCTTGGCCGATGGTGTCCTCCTTGAACGCCTTGTCCACTTGGCTGTAAAGCAGGGTGCTTTCCCAGATGTCGCCGTTCATCAGATAGTAATCGCCGAGGTTGATTTTGAGGCGGGCGAGCACATCGAGGCGCAGGCCCGGTACTCGTTTGAGTTCTTCCAAAAGCGCAATGGCCTTGGGGAGGTTGCGCAGGTGGACGGCTTCCAAATCCGCCAGTTGCATGATGATGGACGAGCTGAGGTGGTTCTTGCCGTACTGCGTCAGAAATGCTTCGTATTCCGCTTCGAGCGTCGTCAGGTCCTGTTGGGTGAAGGCCAAGCCGTCCGTGATTTTGCGGCGGCGGCACTGCATGGCCTCCCTTTTGGCGTCGTAAAAGAAAGGGTTGGTGGGGCCTTTTTCCACGATGACAAACTCGTAGGCCGCTATGGCCGCGTCGTAGTCTTTGGCTTCGGCAGCCTCGTCGGCCAGCCCCATGATGCGCTGGCCGCTCTCGCCGAGCCGTTTGTCGAGGGCTTTGTATTGGCGCAGGGCGCTTTTGAAATCCTTGCGCTGCACAAACGACCAGGCCAGCAACTCCACAAAATCGGGGTTTTCGTTCTCTTGGATGCGGGCGTAGAGTTGCGTTTGCAGTTCGGTAATGTCTTCTGGGCCGAGCGTGCGGGCAAAAATAGTTTGGAGCGTGGGCAGTTTGCCGGGGTCGGCGGCCAGCGCGTTGAGGTATTGCTCCGTCATTTTCACCGGCTCTCCCTTGCGGCGGTAGAGGTCGCCGAGGTTGTAGGCAAAGCGGGTGGGGTCTTTGGTGAGCACCGCGCCCCGCTCGTAGGTCTTTATCGCAAGGTCGTATTTCGAGGTGGCGAGAAACATATTGGCGAGCCGGATGACCGCCGAGTAGTCGGTCGCCATCTTGTCAATGGCGCGCTCGTACTGAGCCTTGGCCTCAGTTTCCTTGCTCTGCTGCTCGAAAATGCTGCCATAAGTGACGTAGAGCGTGTTGTTCTCTGGCTGTTCTTTTATCTGTTTTTTCACGGACTTTTCTGCCTCGTCCCATTTTTCCAGCTTGGAGAGGCAGTCTATGTAGCGCGTGAAATAGTAGTCGCTGCGGCGTTCCTTTTCCAGCAATTGGCCATAGAGCGTGGCTGCTTTTTCAAACTCGCCGTCTGCAAAATATTGGTTTGCCAAATTGGGGTCAGCGTTTTGCGCCAGCAAAACATTCAAATTCAGGAGGAAAAAAAAGAGCGCGAAAGCGGCATTGCGCAGCGTGTGGATAGTCATGTGCTTACTGTAGTTGTGGATTCGTGGAAATGTTCAATTGAGGGTTTGTAGGCTGTGAAGCCTCGCAAAAGTACGGGCGGGCGAGTTGCCAAACGGCAATTTGCCCCTCGGCATTTTAGAAACGGCTTTCTCACCGATTGGTTTACGTTCAAAATTCGTCCGCATTCCTAAACTTCCCGATCCCGATTTCTTAGGGATCAAACTTTCGGGAAGTTGGCCCCCCGCTCAACCCCCTCTCGTTCCGAAACCCCCTTCCGCTTCCCGACCCTCGCCGCCACCCAGCCCGGCACTACCAGCGCGCCCGCCAGCAGGTAGCCGTAGAACGCCATGCCCCGCCAAAGCAGCGCCACCACCAATCCGATGCCCTGCGGCACATAGTCGGAAATAAAACCGGCGAGCGCGATTTCGGCCAAGCCCGCCCCGCCCGGCGTGGGGCTGAATGCCATGATGACGAACATGGCCACCAAACGGGCGTAGATGAACGCCTGTGTGCCGCCGTCAATCGGTGTGCTGGGGACGATGGCGATGATCAGACAATTGATCATCAAGAATTTGCTCGTCCACGCGCCCACCGCGCTGAGGAGGACGCGGAGGTGGTACCGCCAATTTTGCTGGCGCATTTCGGCGGCAGCCAGCCCAAACTCCTCGCCGAGGCGCGCGAGTTTGGGGGCAAACCTTTTCAGCCAACGCCGCTTTGCCAGCCAGCCCAATGCGCCCTTGGCGTACTGCGGTTTTACAAAAACAAAAAACAGGAGGAACAGCCAATAGAAGACCATCATGGCGTAGGTGACGAACAGCACGCTCGAGGCCAGATTTTCGTCCGAGAAGGAAGCCATGCCGGGGTACAGCATCGGAGGGCCATAGATGAAAAGCAGGGTGGGGAGCAGGAGGACGAAAAAACCCGTATCGCAGATCATGGTGTAGAACACCGCCGCCGCCGTGCGCCCCGCCGAGAGTTTTTCCTGCGTCAGCACAAAAAGCATCACGAAGGGGCCGCCCTTGCTGGTGGGGGTGAGCGCGCTGCTGAACTCCCACAGCACGATGAGTTCGAGGCATTTTTTCCAAGTAAAAAAATTGCCGCCCGTGAGCACCTTCAACCGGTAGGCATAGCAACAATGCCGCGCCAATAGCAGCAAAAACGCCGCCCCGATCCAGGCAAATGCGCGGCCCGTCCAGGCTATTTCGCGGAATTTTTCGACATCAAATTGTTTGTAGAAAAGATAGCCCACCGCAGCCAAGCCCAGCCCAATGGGCAGCAGCACCCGCGAGAGGCGCATGGAGCGGGCGAATTTTTGGGCTTCTGGTTCAATGGTGGGTAGGGGCGATGGAACGGTTTCTTGCACGGGAAGCGTAATTTGCTGCAAAGGTGGGGAGAAAAGGCGGACGCGCCTGCCTGGCGGTAGACAGGGATTGGGCGGATTTTTTGGGGGCGGCTGGATAGTTGCAAGGGCTCCGCATTTGCCATCATATCGGGCTTTCCCATCAAAAGCCCGAAGGGGTTTTATAGGAAAGCCATGCGAACTTTCAACTTTACTGCGCCCCAAAAGATTCTTTCTCTACTTTTGCCGCCGTTTTTTCAACCACCTTGGGGCTTTTGTAGGCAAATGCCAAAGTCTAAGTATTGAACCTCTCCAAGTCCGAAGTCAAAGTTTTTTTCACGTCAAAACAAATTTAAAGGGATGAGCTCTCTGTTTTACTTTCTGCCAATTTTCGGGGTCGTGGGCCTTGTGTATATGTTTTTCCTCCAGAAGTGGGTGGTAAAACAAGACGCGGGCGACGAAAAGATGCAAGGCATCGCCAAGCACATCGCCGATGGCGCCATGGCATTCCTCAAAGCCGAATACCGCATCCTCGGCATCTACGTCGTGGTGGCGGGCATTTTGCTCGGCTGGCTCAGCACCCAGGCCGACACGAGCCACCCGCTCATTGTGGTGGCTTTTGTCATCGGTGCATTTTTCTCGGCTTTGGCCGGCAACCTTGGCATGCGCGTGGCCACAAAGGCCAACGTGCGCACCACCCAGGCCGCCCGCACAAGCCTCCCACAGGCACTCAAAGTTTCGTTCAACGGCGGCTCGGTCATGGGCCTCGGCGTGGCGGGCTTGGCGGTGTTGGGTCTGAGCGCATTGTTCGCGGTTTTCTATGTCTACTTTATGGGCGGCAATTACGGGCCAAATGGGCACGTCGTGATGACGCGGGTGCTCGAAGTGCTGGCGGGCTTCTCGCTCGGCGCCGAATCCATCGCGCTTTTTGCGCGGGTGGGCGGCGGCATCTACACCAAAGCAGCCGACGTGGGCGCTGACCTCGTGGGCAAAGTCGAAGCGGGCATCCCCGAAGACGACCCGCGCAACCCCGCCACCATCGCCGACAATGTGGGCGACAACGTGGGCGACGTGGCTGGCATGGGCGCCGACCTTTTTGGCTCTTATGTGGCTACGGTGCTGGCGGCCATGGTG
>JBJXFT010000293.1:0-21175 GCA_046155725.1 Saprospiraceae bacterium | reverse complement strand
CAAGTACCCATCGGGCACCTTAATCAAGCGATCAGGAAGAGACGACTCCAATTCATTCCCTATTTTCTTTGACCAAATGACGTTCCCAAGAATGTCCAACTTAGCAATAACCGTATACCGAGGACGCGGAACGGAGCCAGTAGGTCTCGTCGAATCCCCTACCACTACCCATCCATTGTCGGCCTCTATGGCCTGCCGAATAAAATTCAAAGCGGGATAGCGTTTCCGCCAAATAACCTCGCCGTCTTCGCCAAGCTGCACCAGCAGCCCATGAGGCGATGTAAATTGTTGGCCTTGAGCCCCAGAGCCTAAGACCCCACCGGTGCTTATTGGCGTAGTAGAAAAAAAGCCTCCCCCTTGAAATTTCTTATGAAAAGTATGCTGCCCAAAAAGTGAAGCGCTGAGCAGCAAGAGCGCGGCGAGTAAAATTGTTTTTTGCATAAGGCGCGAAGATTGAGTTTGTTAAAAGGAAAACCTTCTGCCCCAAACATCGAGCCGACTTTGCCCGATTGTCCAAGCGCTTGCAAAAGAAAAACGGCGGGCAAAAAAACATCTCTGCTACTTTCGCCACAGGATTCTGGTGTCAAAAAAACAGCAGGCCCCGTCACAGATTTTCTTTCACTCACTACAAAACGTTTCTACTGCATGAACGCATTTTTATCCCTCGGTCGCTGGCTCTTTGCCATTCCATTTGCTGTTTTGGGTCTGATGAATTTCCTGAGCACCAACACCATGGCCGAAAGCTTTGTGCCCAACTATATGCCCGCCCCCAATGTCTGGGTTTATCTCGGCGGCGTTGGCCTGGTGGCCGCTTCCATCAGCATGCTCATCGGCAAATACGACAAACTGACCAGCACGCTGTTGGCCGTTTACTTGCTGCTCATGGTGGCATTGGTGCACCTTCCGGGCGCAATGGCTGGAGGTGTCAGCGCGCAGTTCCTTTTGTTCAAAGACTTGGCGCTCGCCGGCGCGGCCATGATGTACGCCCAACACCTGTCGAAAGACCGCTCGGTGATAGGGTAGGCGCGATAGCCTTGTGAAAGCGCATTGGAGGCCTTTCAAAAACCCCGAAGTCTTTTCGTGTCCCATATCTCCCATTATTATTTCTACCTCCTCCGCGCCACAGTGTGGCTTTTCCGGGCGTTCGGCGGCGCGGCGCGGCACTTTCGGGCGCGGGTGCTTCGCTCGCTTGCATTGCCCGAAGGGTTGGCGTTGGCGCCCAGCGAACTGCACCGGCTGAAGCACTATTTCTATGGGGCCACATATCTCGCGGCCCTGATGTGCAGCCTCCGCAACCGGCCCCGCTCTAAGGCCGAAAAACACCTTTTCGACAATCTTTCTGCCCTCGCTTGTTTCTTTGATGACCTCGTGGATGCAAACCCTCGGAGGTTTTCAAGCACATCGGAGCGCGCGCGGCTGACCGATGTGGAAGCCTACGGCCTCGCCACCGACAAGCGGGGGCTTGCGCTGCATTTGCTCCACAATATTTACCGGGCTTTGCCCGAACGGGATTTGAGGCGATTTCGGGAGTTCATGCACCGGGTGTTCGAGGCGGAAACTGCCGGGCGGCAAGATGTGGGGGAATCGGGGACAGGGAATCGAGACATTGCGGCCTTACAAAAAATCACGGCAGAAAAAGGCGGCTGCTCGGTGCTGCTTTTCCGCAGCGTTTTGAGCCACGCGCTTTCCCAAGCGGAGGAGCAGGCGCTCTTCGAGTTTGGCTGCTTGATTCAACTCTGCGACGACATTTTTGATCTTTGGCACGACCGGCAAGCGGGCATTGTCACTCTGGCAACCTTGCTCGCCGAGCGCAGCGAGGTAGGTTTTTTGAACCAACTTTTTGAGCAGCAAGTGGCTGCCACGCACGAAGCTTTCCGCCGAACGGCTTATCCTGCTGCGCAGATAGAAACCGCCCTGAGCACTTTGTGCTTTTTGACGAGCATCACCCGCGTGTGCTTGCGGCACTATCAAAACTTGGAAAAAAAGCACGGGGCGCTCCCGTTCGCCCGCCGTGCTGCTGTGGTGGTGGACATGGATATTTGGGCTAATCGGCTATGGGCTGCCGGTTATCTGTTGCGGCCAGAAGTTATTGCTTGACTGACCACTAAGGCAGCCGGTACAATGCTCCATCATTTTTGATTTATGAAATTCCGTTTCCGCACCGCTATCCCCCTCTTGTTTTTGGCTTTCAGCCTTTCAAAAATGAACGCCCAGCCCGCCTACATGGGCTGGCGCGTGGCAATTTTTGACCTTGAAATTTCGGAGCAAAAAAACCAAAGCCTCTCGTTGCGCTGCCGCATGGCAAACACCGGCCGCCAAACCATTATGGGGGAATACGCGCTTGCCGAAATGGTGGTAGAATTCGACACGCTTGGCTTGCCCAGCCTGCTGCGCGGCTACGAATCCGCCATCGCCGAGGCCGCGCGGGGCAATTGCCCGACGCTGAAACCGGGTGAAGTTTCCGAACCAGTTTGGCTGAATCTGCGGCTCAAGCCTCGCGCTTGGGAGGAGGGCGCTGGCGGCTGCGCCGAAATCGTTTTCGACACCGCCTTTGTGGAAGTGTGGAGCGAGCGCACGATGCGCCTCCGCTACTTCCTCAAAAACACAGGCGACGCGCCCGCCTACTTTTTTTCCAAAAATGCCGAGCCGCTCGTGAATGTGTATTTTGTGAGCGGCACGAAACTGACGCGCGGAGCCATTCCGGCAGGCAGCACCAGCATCCAAAAAGGCCGCGACACGCTCGATGGGATGCTCCTGCCGGGGCAAACGCTGGAAGGATCGGTGGAGATTGGCCTGAAAGACCGCACCCGGTTTTCGCCCAACATCGCGCTCGAATTCGACCCAGCACAGTTGGTGGACGAGTGCGGGCGCACGGGAAATGTGTGGATGTTGCGGGCGAGGTTTTAGGCGGCCATGGCATGTTCCAAATCCTGCCCCAAACGGAAACGGAAATACTCCCCAGCAAGGCGACCGGCAAGTGCGCACCTCTTTTGTCAAAGTATCGCCCGGCTGCGGCGGAGTTCCTCTTTCACATCAGGCTTCAGGCGGTCGGCAGCTTGCACCAGCATATCCTCGTCGTGCGGGAAAGGCATCGGGCGGTTGCCGATGCGGCATTTTGAGTCATCGGTCAATGCCCGCTCGTTGCCCCGAAACGTGGAGGCATAGTTTTCAAACACCACTTCCGTGGCCAGTTCGCGGGTTTCGAGCAGGTTGCCGTTGCGCACGTCGCGGACTTCTACAGCCCCAGCGATGCGGGCGGCCTTGGTCTGGTGGACTTCCAGCACTTCGGCGCGGATGATTACCATGCGCGGAGTTTTGAGGTCGTTGCCGAGCGTGTCTTTCATCACGTTGCCGCGCTTGTCGAGCACATAGTCCCAGCCGTCCCGGATCTTTTTTTCGTCCATGTAGGCGCGTTCCTGCACCCGTTCGGGGCTGATGTCAATGTTGCGCACTTTGAAAACTGCTTTGTAATCGTAGTGCAGGCCGGGCTTTTCCTCGAAAGAAAACTCGCGCCATTCGCTGTCCAAATCTTGCTTTCCCAAAGCCATCAGCCGTTCGGCAAAACCGCGCGGCAGCAATTTGCCCGATTGGTTTTTTACCTCAAAGACGACGTAGGAAGTGCCGAGGTCGCGGGCTTTGGCGAGCAGCGCATTCTTTTCGCGGTAGTTCGGGTAATAGTTTTTTTGGAGATCGAGCAAGAGGCCGTAGGCTTTGCGGGCGGCCACCTTGTCGCCGCGCTCGCCGCTTTCGAGGAGCGTGACCGATTGGTCGTACAGGTATTCGGCGGCTTTTTCGCGGCTCTGGCGTTCCATGGGGGCGATGTCCACAAACTGGAACTGGGCGCGGTAGCCGTTTTTGGCCACGAGCGGGGTGAGCGGCGCGACTTTGTTTTGGCGGGCGCGGATGCGGAGGTGGATGTCGTGTATGCGCTCCCAAAGTTCGGGGCGGCCTTCGGCAGCGAGGTGCTCGGCAGTGGCCAGGTCGCGGGCTTGGGCTTTGCGGAAAGCAAGTTCCAAGCCTTGCACATACTCCAGTTTCTTTTTTGATTTGCCGCGCAGTTTGCGGACGCAGAGGTCAATTGCGCTGTCGTAGTCGCCGCTTTCGACATACTTTTGGGCGGTGTGGCAAGCGCTCAGCAAAAATGCCAAGAAGAAAAGCGGGAAGAGGATTCGGGCTGCGGTGTTCATAATTTTTTCGTTTTTGACTGTTTTCTAAATTTGCCTGAAAGGTGCAGGGCTGCGCCAATGCCGTTCTCTTAAAACCTGTTATGGCTTTCGGAAAACTTGTTAAATTCCAAAACGTGTGCTGAACGAGTTTGAACAGAAGTTAAATTTTGAGAGCGAGGGGCACACTGCTGGACATTTTCAGACAACAACACAACGTCACGACGAATATGATTTGAAAGCGTTGAGTTTCGAGTCTTTGTGCCGTCGTGCCGTTGTGTGAAACAAAAATGTCCATTAGTGTGGGCGAGGGGCTGTCCTCCACAACATTCAACAATGAGATGTCCATGAAAAAAACTTACTGCATAGCAATCGCGTGGCTATTGGCCACAACTGTATTGGCCCAGCAGAATGCCTTGCTGGATTCGCTCGAACGCGAACTCGCCTTGCCGCACCCAGACTCTGTGCAGGTGAGCATGCTGAACAAACTGGCCGCGCAGTATATGCGCTTCAACATGGCAATGGCTCAAGAAAAGATGGCCCGCTCGGCAGCGCTCACGGAGAAATTCTCTTCGCGATGGGCCGACGAAGGCTCGTTCCTGCGCCACCGTGCACACACGCAACTGACCATGGGCAACATGCTGTACCGGCAAGGGAAGTACGCCGAATGCCTCAATTTCTATTTTGAATCGCTCCGGATCTATGAGCAAATGAATGACCCGCTCGGCCAAGGAAAGGCGCTGACGGGCATCGGGGGTGCCTATTATTATTTCAAAGACCTTGAAAAAGCCCTCTTGTACTATCGGCAAGCCGAAAGCAACTTTGAAAAATTGAAATTCCTGAATGGGCTGTTGGCGGTGAAAGCCAACATCGCCAACATACTGGACGACTTGAAAAAGCACGAGGAAGCGAGCACCGAAAACAGGAGCGTGGGCGAAATCGCTGAAAAATATGAGTTGTGGGAGGTGGCTGCTGGCGCATGGCAAAATGCGATGAACCACCCACTCAGCACCGGCAACCTTGACCAAGCAAGTGCTTACGCCGACCGCGCCCGAAAAGCATTGGAAAAAACAAACGACCGCTCGAGCCTTGCCATGCTGTTTGCGAGATTGTCGAGCCTTTATTACCAGAAAAACGACTTCGGGCAAGTGCGCATATTGTCGCAGCAAACGCTGGACATAGGCAAGCAGCTCGACAACCAGCTGATCATCCGAACGGGCTATACCAACTTGGCGTCCGGCTTTTTGGGCGAGGCCAAAATCACCGATGATGCTGTGCTGAAGGACAGTTTCTATGTGAAATCGGTGGAGCTCGTGATGCTCGAAAGAGCGTATGCCGACACGATTTTCAGCACTGAAAAAAGCCGAGCCGTGGCAGAATTGCAGGTCAAATACGAAACGGAAAAGAAAGAGCGCGAAATCAGCCAACTCAGCGCAGCAGCAAAAAACCGGGAGATCGAGGCTTTGCAGCGCCAAATAGAACTGCGCCAAGAAAAAATCAACGCCGAGCGCGCCCGCGAGCAAGCCTTTCTGATGGAAAAAACCAACCAGAACATCAACCTCGACCTCGAAGTAAAGGAAGCCCGTTTGCAGGAGCAAAACGCCCTGGCCGAACAAAGCCGAATTGACATCGAGCTGCTCCGATTGAAAAACGAACAGCAGGTGGCCGATGCGCGCAATGAGCGGCAACTGCGATACGGGCTGCTGTTAGGGCTGTTGGCATTGGCCGTTTTTAGTTTTTTGTTGTACCGCAACATCCGGCACCGCATACTCGCACAAAGGAAGATAGAGCAGCAGCGCGCCGAGATCGCGGCCCAAAATGCCAGCCTCGAAGCGGCCAATAATTACAAAAGCATTTTCCTCTCCAACATGAGCCACGAAATCCGCACACCGCTGAACAGCATCATCGGTATGTCGGACTTGCTCCACGACACCGAGCTCTCGCCCCGTCAGCGCGAGTTCGCTTCCGTAGTGCGCCATGCTTCTGAAAACCTGCTGGCCATCATCAACGAGATTTTGGACTTTTCTAAAATCGAAGCGGGCAAAATGGACCTCCGCCCCCAGCCCTTCGACCTGCACGAGCTGCTCCACCGGCAAGTGCAAATGCTGAAACTCCAAGCCGAACAAAAGCAAATCGGTCTCCAGGTCCGCCTCGACCCAGAGCTGCCCCGCCACGTCATTGCCGACCCCACGCGCCTGAACCAAATACTGCTCAACCTGCTCAGCAATGCCGTCAAATTCACCGAAAAAGGCAGCGTGACCCTGGCGGCCACCGTGCAGGAAAGCCTGCCAGATGAAAGCTTGTGCCTGCTGTTTTCGGTCTGCGACACCGGCATCGGCATCCCGCCCGAGCAGTTGGAAATGGTGTTTGAGCCTTTCGTGCAAGCAGGCGACGACACGCACCTGCGGCACAGCGGCACCGGGCTGGGGCTTGCCATCGCAAGGCAACTCGTCGAATTGCAAGGCGGGAAAATCAACGCGAGTTCTGTGCCAGGCGAGGGCTCGGAGTTTGCTTTCACCCTTCTGGTTCAGCTCGCCGAATCAATGCCAGCGATTGCGCTTGCGCAACCTGCGAGCCGATTGGCGCGGCTGGACATTCTATTGGTCGAAGACAATCAGTTCAACCAAATGCTGGCAACCGAGCTGCTACAAAAGTTGATTGAAGAACCCCAAATCCGCATCGCCGGCAACGGCCAAGAAGCCATAGAGGCCGCCGCGAGCGCGCGTTTTGACTTGATTTTGATGGATGTCAAAATGCCCGTCATAGATGGGTTTGCGGCCACGAAGGCCATTCGCGCCATGCAAAACACAACGCCCATCATCGCCCTGACCGCCAATGCCACTTCGGAAGAGCGCGAAAAATGCCTCGCACATGGTATGGACGACTACGTTTCCAAGCCTATTTCCATGCTGCTGCTGGAAGAGAAAATCAGGGCTTGGGCTTATCGCCGTTCGGGCACCTAATTCTACGTTGATGGAAAAAATAACCGAATCGCCCTCCAACTATCGCCATTTGGAAAAAATGAGCGTCCGCGAAGTGCTCACCCACATCAACGCGGAAGACCAGACCGTGCCGCTCGCGGTGGAAAAAGCCATCCCCCAGATCGAAGCCTTGGTACAATCCATCGTTCCAAAAATGCGCGAGGGCGGGCGGCTTTTTTACATCGGGGCTGGCACCAGTGGCAGGCTCGGTGTGCTGGACGCTTCCGAAATCCCGCCCACTTTTGGCGCGCCGCCGGAGTGGGTGGTGGGCATCATCGCGGGGGGCGACCGCGCCATCCGCAACCCCGTGGAAAATGCCGAAGACAGCGAAACCCAAGCTTGGCAAGATTTGAAATTCTGGCAGATAGACGCGCTCGACACGGTGCTGGGCATCGCCGCTTCTGGCACCACGCCCTACGTCGTGCATGGCCTCCGCGCTTGCCGAGCGCGCGGCATCGCCACAGGCTGCATCACTTGCAACCCCGGCGCGCCGCTGTTGGCGGAGGCGGATTTTCCCATCCTCGCTGTGGTAGGGCCAGAATTCCTGACCGGGAGCAGCCGCATGAAAGCCGGCACTGCGCAAAAACTGATTTTGAACATGATTTCCACCTCCGTCATGATTCAGCTGGGGCGTGTGCTGGACAACAAGATGGTGGATATGCAGCTGAGCAACGCCAAATTGGTGGATCGTGGCGCCAGGATGGTAGCGCAAGCCACAGGACTGGAGTACGAGGCTGCCAAGCATTTGCTGCTTCGGTTCGGGAGCGTGCGCGGAGCGTTGCAGGCATATAGCGGCGGGTGACTTATCTGTTTTTCAGCAAATCGGGCAATTTCAGATCAAGCAAGTATCCTTCCTCCTGTGGCAAAAGGGCAATGTGTGCTACTTCTGCCTCGGGTGCGGCTCCAATTTGATGTAATTTGTGCCTCGAAAAGCAATCCGTACTGCCCTGCCTTTTGTTTGAAACACTCTCTTTATATCCGCTGACACGAGTTGACTTCGTAAGGACGGGAGAGATGTGTCCAAAGTCCAAAAACCTTCAGACCTCCCAAGCCTTGCTCAAAGACAACCACGGCCGTCCCCTCAACTACCTCCGCCTCGCAGTCACCGACCGGTGCAACCTGCGCTGCCACTACTGTATGCCCGAGCACGGCTTGGAATGGCTGTCGCGCGCCGACTTGCTGAGTTACGAAGAAATGTTGCGCCTCTGCCGTGTGCTGGTCGGGCTGGGCATCCACAAAGTGCGCATCACGGGCGGCGAGCCGTTTGTCCGCAAAGACCTGATGAAATTCCTCCACGCCCTCTCGCGGCTCGACGGGCTGCAAAAAATCAGCCTCACCACCAACGGCGTAGTCACCGCGCCGCTCGTGCCGGAACTGAAACGCCTCGGAATCCACAGCGTCAACCTCAGCCTCGACACACTGGACCGCGAGCGGTTTTTCCAAATCGCCCGCCGCGACGAACTGCCGAACGTGCTCGACACGATGGACGCGCTGTTGCGCCACGACATCAAGGTGAAAATCAACGCCGTCGTGATGGACGGCCAAAACACGCAGGACATCACCCCGCTGGCGCAAATGACCAAAAACCTGCCCGTGGACGTGCGCTTTATAGAAGAAATGCCTTTCAACGGCATCGCTGGCGGCAAGCCTAAGGCGACCGAGGGCGACTACGGCAATGCTTCCCCTACTTGGGACTACCGCCGCATCCTCGACACGCTCCGCGCCAAATGGCCTGATTTGGAAAAAACGCCCGACCCGCCTTTTTCTACCTCCATGAACTATCGCCTGCCGGGGCACCGCGGCAAAGTGGGCATCATCCCCGCTTGGTCGCGCACCTTTTGTGGCACTTGCAACCGCATCCGTGTCACGCCGCAGGGTGTTTTGAAAACCTGCCTGTACGACCACGGTGTGCTCAATCTTCGTGACCTGATGCGCGAGGGCCTGAGCGACACGGAACTGACCGACCATTTGCTGTCTGCATTCAACCGTCGCCACAAAAGTGGCTGGGAGGCGGAGGAAGCAAGGCGCGGTATGCCGGTGGAGGAGTCTATGGCGACGATTGGGGGGTAGATACGTTTACTAAACCTTGAAGGTCTATCGATTATTCACCCGTTCCTAACCGCCATTTCTTTTTTGAAGGTGCGTAGCAACGGAATATCATGGAACGGAGAATATTTCGGTGCTACGCACCTCCGGCAAAAGGGGGCATTCCAATCTACAAATATTGCGCGGCTACGCCGATTGCGTAATGAGAGTTACAACGATCTTTAGGAGTCTACAAAAAGAGTAAACGACATGATAACCGTCAGCGAAGCCGAGCAAATCATCCTGTCGCACCGCAAGGATTACGGCGTGGAAGCCGTGCCGTTCCTCGCGGCACAGGGGCGGGTGCTGGCCGAAAACATCGTGGCCGACCGCGACCTGCCGCCCTGCGACCGCGTGACGATGGACGGCATCGTCATCCGCTACGCCGACTACGAGGCGGGTTGCCGCACCTTCCAAATCGTGGCGACCCAAGCCGCAGGCGACGCGCCACCAATGAATTTGGCGAATATTCATCATCCATCATTGAACCATTCATCATTATCCAGCCCTTGTATCGAAATCATGACCGGCGCAGCGTGCTCGCCCGTGATGGACACGGTGATTCCCTACGAAAACTTGCACATTGCCGACGGCGTAGCGCGCATCCAGCAAGAACCCGTGTCGCTTGGGCGAAACATTCATTTTCAAGGAAGGGATCGGCGGCAAGGCGACACGGTCATGGCCTCTGGGCAAATCATTGGCTCGACCCAAATCAGCATGGCCGCCGCCGTTGGCAAATCAGAATTGTGGGTAAAAAAACTGCCCCGCGTGGTCATCCTTTCTTCCGGCGACGAACTCGTGGACGTGGCCGACACGCCCATGCCCTACCAGATCCGCCGCTCGAACAACTACTCCGCCCACGCCGTGCTGCGGCACTACGGCATCGAAGCCGAGATGCCGCACTTGCCCGACGACCCGGAAATCATCCGCCGAGAAGTGGCCCGATGCCAAACCGAATTCGACGTGATTTTGCTGAGCGGCGGGGTTTCGATGGGCAAGTTCGACTACATCCCTGCGGCGTTGGAGGCCACAGGTGTGCAAATGCACTTCCACAAAGTGCGGCAGCGGCCTGGCAAACCGTTTTGGTTTGGCACGTTTGGCGAACGAGGCGTAGTTTTCGCGCTGCCCGGCAACCCCGTCTCGACGTTTTTGTGCCTGCACCGCTACGTTTTGCTTTGGCTGGAAGCCTCGCTGGGATTCCCGCCCGCGCCGCCGCAGTACGCCATTTTGGGGAAAAACGTGCGCTTCGAGCCGCCCTTGCTGTATTTTATTCAGGTAAAATTGCGACAAGACCCCGATGCCCGCCTTTGGGCCGAGCCACTGGAAGGCCAAGGTTCGGGCGATTTTGCCAACCTGCTCGACGCGGATGCTTTTTTGGAATTGCCGATGGAACGGACGGAGTTTTCGGTGGGGGAGGTGTTCCGGGTGCTGAGATTTCGAGGGCAGTCGGTCTAGGGTGGTTTGATGCGAAACTTCCAAACTATCCAACCCTTCCAAACCCTTCCAAACCATCCAACCATCCACAAATGCCTTTCACCCATCTCGATTCCGACGGCCGCGCCACGATGGTGGACACCAGTCCAAAGCAAGTCACCCGACGCAGCGCCACTGCCCGCAGCATCGTCGTGCTGCCCGAAAATGTGCTCACCGAACTGACACTCGGCCACGAGCTCCGCTCGCACAAAGGCAGCGTGTTCCAAACGGCGATTCTGGCCGGCATCATGGCCGCCAAAAAAACCGGCGACCTCATCCCGCTCTGTCATCCACTGGGCTTGGAACATTGCCAAGTCGAGATTCATTTTGATGAAAAACAACAGGTCGTGATAGATTGCACCGCCGTCATCACCGCCAAAACCGGCGTGGAAATGGAAGCCCTCGTCGGCGCGAGCATCGCAGCGTTGACGGTGTACGATATGTGCAAGGCACTTTCTCACGACATCGTCATCCAGGAAACCAAACTCATGGCAAAGACAGGGGGCAAGCGGGATTTTCAGAGGGGTGTTGAGGCGGTTTAGAAAAGTGTGGCTCAACAAACTGGAGACATGACCGCATCCCCGAAACTATCCATACTCTTCAAAACCTGACCATAACGGCAGGAAAACTGTCCTTGCCTATGGTATGGTAAAGACCACCTTCCCAATCAAGCCGCCCTTCCTTGCAAAATGGTATGCTTCCTTGAATTCATGCATCGGAAAGGTTTTGGCAATGGTGACTTCCAAGCCGTTTGCCACCAAATCGCACAAATCCCGGAGGTTTTCTTGCGTCGGCGTAGCCATGATGATTTCAAATTTCTTGGCAGACCACAGGTTGTTGACAAAGGCCAAAGCCATGTCCACGGGATTGGGCAAGGTGCTGACAAAGGCCGATTGGGGTTTCAGCAAGGGCTTCGCTTTGCCAAATGGCAGCGTGCCCGACAATTCAAAAACAGCATCGAAAGCGGCATTTTGCCCGAGCGTTTGCCCGTTTTTATAGTCAATCAGCACATCGGGCTTCCATTTTTCCAGGAAAGAAAGTCCCTTGCCACTTGCCACAGCTGTCACTTTCATGCCCTGTTTTTTTGCCATCTGGACGGCGATCAACCCGACACCGCCGCTTGCGCCATTTATCAGGATGTTGCTGCCCGCTTTCACTTTTGATTTTTGGAAAACGTGCAAGGCGGCAGCGCCGACGCTGGTCATGGCGGCGGCGGTTTCAAAGGAAATGCTGTCCGGTTTTTTGTAGGCAGACTGTTCGGCTATGACCAAATATTCCGCCAACGCCTCGCCTTTCATGGCGGACATGGCACCAAAAACAGCGTCGCCAACTTTGAACGCACTGACCTGGCTCCCCACCTTTTCGACGATTCCGGCAAAGTCGAACGCGACGCCTTTCGGGAATTTCGAGCCGGTAATCATCTTCATTTGGCCTTCGATGATTTTCCAGTCCAATGGGTTGATGCCCGCTGCTTTTACTTTGACCAGCAATTCGTTTTCCTTGATAGTCGGGATGGCAGTTTCGATCATTTGCAAATCATCGAGATTGCCGTATTTGTTGAAAACTACTTTTTTCATTTTTTGACTGATTTAGTTTACTGAAAACATTCGGTTCACGGCCGCTTCTGTATCGTGAACATCTTCATTGAAACAGATTTTTGCATTCGGCGCATATTGATGCACGGCGTTTATCAAACTTTCGAACAGCAATAGTTTGTCGGGTCTTTTGCGCAAGCCCGCACCGACCAAAATGCAGTCGAATTGGTCTGCCATCAGTTCGGCAGTCAACACTTCCACCGGGCTGCGTGTATCCGTTATATCCAAATAACACCATTTGGCATCATAGCCCGCCGCAACAAGGTTGTCTTTGGCTATTACCGACAGCCTGTGGATTTCCGCAGGGTCGTATCCCGGGATGTTGTTGTTTGTGATTTTGGAAGTATCCACGCCAATCAGCAGGACACGATTTGCTTTATTCATCATGATGTTGAGCCTTAATATTTTTTGAAAAAATGGAGCATATCAACGCCTAATTCATCGCAGCCTTTTCCAAAACTGAAAAAGCCGTGGTCTGCCCCTTCATAGACTTTAAACTCGACGTTTTTGAATTTTTGACTGATATGCGCTGCCCATATTTTTGAAGAGCGCAATAATTTGTCGTTGCCGGCACCGACAACAAAAGTGGGCGGCAGGTTTTCAATGTGCCCAAAATCCATGGGCACCATTGGAATTTGAGGCGTTGTGGTGTTTTGGATATAAACTTTTGTAAAAAGGTTTGCGCTCGGAAAGCCATCCTCCACCCAGGAGGTTCTGTCATTGACCCCAAAAAGGTCTACCACCGTTTTTATTTTGGGCAATGTGTTGATGTCCACCGCATCCAATTGGCGCAACAACTCCGGGTTTGAAATAAAAATCCCCAGCATCATCGCCAAATTGCCGCCCGCCGAGTCGCCAATCAGATGAATCGTGTCGTATTGTGGGTAGTTTTTCCTTATCCAAACCAAGGCATTCAGCAAGGAGCGCAACAAATACGGGTGTTGCTGTTTCGGGGCCAATGGATAATTGAGGCTAAAAATAGGATAGCCCGCCTCCGAAAATTTCATCAAGGGTTTAGAGTAAAAACCGCCTTTGCTGCCTGCAATCCATGCGCCACCATGAATGTGGACAATCGCCAATCGCTTTTCAGGAGATTGACTGGGCGCGATGAAGTCCAATTTTTCATCGGGCAAATCGCCGTAAGCGAATTCGGTCACTTTTCCCGAAGGGAATTTTTTGCCACCAATGGCGGCAATGGCGGGCATCGCGATGTTTCGCCAAAAGAAAACACCAAGTTTGTCGCCAAGTGTGATCGTTACTGGGTTTGCTGACTGTTGCATATTTTAGCTGGATTTTTTTATCAAAAACTGAATGACAGTGCAAATGTGAAGTTGGTTAGACTACTTTTGCTACTAAGTATCAAAAAACTACCGGTAGTTTTCAGGATACCTGCTCGAACAATTCATTCAACTGTCAGGCAATCAATAATTTAAAAATGGAAGGCAAGAACAAGGAATTCGGTATAAAAGTCGTCGCGGATGTTCTGGATATCATCGGCGGCAAGTGGCGGGGAAAAATTTTGGCCAAACTTTGTGACAGTCCACTGCGCTTCAACGAACTCAAAGCGGGTTTGGGCAGCGTCACTTCTTCCACGCTGACGAAGGAACTTCGCTACCTCGAAGACATCAAAATCGTGGAGCGGCGGGTGCTCAACACCTCCCCGGTGACGGTTGAATACGGACTGACGGAGCACGGCTCGTCCATCAAAGAAATCATCGAGAGCATCGTAAAATGGGGCATCAAGCACCGGGAGACGGTGTTTGGAAAGGTGCCGTAAAATTCGACTGGCGGGAGGGCATCGCTCGCGCGAGGCTGTGCTTCGAGCGAAACTATCCTCTGGGTTCTACCCACACCCCTCCTCCTCTTCGCCCAAAAATACAACGGAAACCCCAGCCCCACAATCACCAGCCCCGGCACGGTGAACTGCGGCTTGGTAAAGAGCAGGTTGACTTTCAGAGGTGGCTTGTTCGAGGATTTGGTTTGAGTGCCTTAAAAATTAAAACCCTGCGGATTCCAGTTCGAGGCGATAGGCAATTCGTGCCGGTAAATTGAATTGAAAAATATGGGTGGTTGCCTGTCCGATTTCAGTCAATGGTAAAATCATTCCATTTCTCATTTCAAAATGGTCTTCCCATTTTTCATTTCTTGGGTTGAAAAACAACACAACCTGTTTGCCGAGGAAAGTGGCGAAGTCTGTTCCTTTAAAAAAGTTGCAATCGGGACAGCAGTAGGCGAGATTTTCCATCATGGATTTCCCGCCGTGTTTGATGGCTCGGATGTGGTCAACATGAAATGGAAAGGCAAAGCCCAAATCAGGAATCTTGCAATATTCACAGATTGAATCCGCTCGTTGCCGGACTTTCAGCCTCAATGATTTTGAAATTTTGAGGCTCATGCTGCGGCTAATTTTCTTCTCGCCCGAACCTTGGCCAGACTGATGACTTGGTTTATCATCAATAAACTGAGCAGTTCATTGTTTTCTTCAACCGACAAAGCATCAGATTTCAGTTTGGAGGTCAAAAACTGATACCGTTTCAACATTTTTGGAGGTATTTCATAAGAAATTAGCCACTCCGCATTCATGCCGGCGACCATCAAATTGGCGATTTCATCAAAAGCATTGAGTTGTGAGACCATGACCAAATTTTTTACAAATGTAAATTGCAGCGGTGGTTTTATCCAAATTGTTCTTTCACCGCTCGCGCGAGGCTATGCCTCGTGCGAAACTATCCATGGGGTTTTACCTCACCCCCTCCTCCCCTTCGCCCAAAAATAAAGCGGAAACCCCAACCCCACAATCACCAGCCCCGGCACGGTAAACTGCGGCTTGGTGAAAAGCAAGTTCACCGTAAACAGCCCGGCCAACAAAATGTACAGCGCAGGCAAATACGGATACCCAAAGGCTTTGTAAGGCCGCTCGAGTTCGGGGCGTTTTTTGCGGAGGATGAAAATGCCCACCACGGTGAGGATGTAGAACAGCATCACGGCGAACATCACATAGTCGAGCAGGTCGCCGTATTTCCCGGAAAGACAGAGCACCGAACACCACGCGAACTGCACCCAGAGCGCAAAACCCGGTACGCCGTTGGCGTTCAGGTCTTTCATTTTGTCAAAGAAAAGCCCGTCGGTGGCCATGGACTGGTAGAGCCGCGAGCCGGAAAGCAGCAGGCCGTTGTTGCAGCCAAAAGTGGAGATCATGATGATGACCGCCATCAAAATCCCACCGCTCAGCCCAAGCATGGCCGTGAGCGCAGCAGTTCCAACACGGTCTTGCGTGGCGTGTTGGATGCCTTTGCTCATCACGTCGGCCCCAGCCGCGTCGCCCCAAAAAGGCAGGACACAGAGGTAGGCGAGGTTGGCCAGCATGTACAAAATCGTGACACTGATCACGCCCATCCCAAGGGCGAGCGGCACGTTGCGTTTCGGGTTTTCGATTTCTCCGGCGATGAACGTCACGTTGTTCCAAGCGTCGCTGCTGAACAAGGAGCCGACCATGGCCACGCCAATGGCCGAACTGATGGCAAGCAGGCCGAGCGATTCCGTGGATTTTAGGTTGGAAAAGAAGTTGCCAAAGTTCTGCGCCACCACCTCTGGGTTGTTGTACACAAAAAGCCCCAGAATGATGAGCAAGCCCAGCGAGAGGGCTTTGGCCACGGTGAGCGTGTCTTGCACGAACGCCCCCGTGCGCAGGCCGCGCGTGTTCAGCCAGGTCAGCACAAACAGCGAAGCGATGGCGAGCAGTTGCGCGGCGGAGATTTTGACAAAACCCAAATCCGCCAAGACATTGTCGGGGCCAACGGCTGGCAGCAGCACGCCCGTGAACTTGGCAAAGGCCACGGCTACCGCCGCAATCGTGCCGCTTTGAATCACGGCGAACATGGCCCAGCCAAACAGGAAGGCCACCATTTCGCCGTAGGATTCTTTCAGGTATTGATATTGCCCGCCGCTTTTGGGAAACATCCCCGCCAATTCCCCGTATGACAGTGCGGCGATGAGCGTCATCAGGCCCGTGATGCCCCAGGCCAGCAGTAGCAGGAATGGGCTGCCGAGCACACGGCCCATATCGGCGCTGACGATGAAAATACCGGAGCCGATCATGCTCCCGGCCACGATGTAAGTGGCGGTGGAAAGTTTTACTTTTTGGGGCGCGGAAGGTTGTGACATGGTTGACGTTGTATTTAGGAACGGGTGAATAATAACTTCGAGCCTACTCAAGGCTCGAAGAAGCCGACGCTCGCGCCCACCCAATCTTTGCCTTTGTTGTAGCGCACGCCCACCATTTCGCCCTTGCTCATGCGCACGAGGTTGTTCACGAGGCGCGGGGCGGGCCAGCCCTTGTCCCAGAGGAGCATCATGCGGATTTCGCATTTAGATGGCTCGGCGGGGTTGGTGGTTTGCACCCCGGCGATGTACTCGACTTTGCGCTGGAGGATGAAATTGGAAGGGTCGTCCACCGATTCCACGTCCTCGCGCGTGATGTTGATTTTTACGCCTTGGCCGGAAAAGGAGAACAAGGGTTTCAAAACCCAATTTTCGAGGTCGTCTGGAATGGACTGCAACTCGTTGAGGAAGATGGTTTTTGGCACAAAATCGCTTTGGATGAATGGCAGGGAGTGTTTCGAGATTCTGAAAAACCAGTTGGGGTGGCCCACCCATTCGGCGTTCACCTCGGTCGTCATGTCCCACTCGCGGGGCAGGTCGGCGCGGCGTTCAAGCTCGTCGAAGATGATGCGGTTGTAAATGCGCTCCACCGCCACGCGCCGCCCGTTGTCGTCGAGGTAGTACAGGTCGCGGCCTTCGCGCTTGAGTTTGGAAAGGCACAGGACTTTGATTCCCAGATATTTTTGGCTGCCCCAAAAGTCAATGCGCGTGTTTTGCTTTTCAGGCTCCACCTCCAGCAGGATGGTGTTTTCGGGCTTTGAATCGCCCACGATGACCTGACGCAGAAGTTCAACATAGCCTTCTTCGTCAATGCCGCCAAAGAGGTGGTGGAATTCCGCCGGTATGTCAAAATGCTTCCGGTAACTCTCGGCCAGCAGGTGCTGGAAAAAATAGAGCGACGGAAAGCCCTGCATTTCGATGAGTTGGGGGCTGAGTTCGCCGTTCGCGTCGCGGCAGATGCCAAAGTCGAGTTGAAGGAACTGAGTGTGCGCGTCTTCGCCCGGCACGCGCAAGTGACTGGGCAGGGCTGCCTCGCTCTGCGCCAAAAAACCGGGCGCAGTGATGACGGCGCAAATGTCGTCCACACCTTTCAGGAGTTTCCTTTTCAAGGCGTTTGGCACAAAAATCGGGGTCTCCGCAATGCGGAAAGTACACGGTTCGCCGTAGGCGGTGTTCGCCGTGTGGAGGAAAGCCTCGTATTTTTCTGGCGTGAAATCGGCGTTGTACCGCTGGCGAGTGGCTGTATGCATTTTTGAATGGGAGGGTTTGAGGGTTTGGGGGTTTGAGGGTTTGGAGGTTTGGAGGTTTGGAGGTTTGGAGTGCGGTGCAAACTTCCCGAAAGTTTTGAACTTTCGGGAAGTTGAATGCGCTGGGCGCGGCAAAAACTTCCCGGCCCCGAAGAGTTGCGATGAACTTTCGGGAAGCACTGGCTCGAATCCGAAAATTGAACCCGCAGCGTACCTTTGCCGGCCTCCCAAAATATGTGCGCCCAGAGGAGCATGCCGCCCTGTTTTTTGTGCCGATGCCGGAACGCCATTCCTACCTACTTTTTTTCCAACCATGTCTAATCTACAATCGCAAATAAAGCCCGAGAAAGTGCCGCAGCACATCGCCATCATCATGGACGGCAACGGGCGCTGGGCCAAATCAAAAGGAATGCCGCGCGTGCTGGGCCACCACAGCGGCGTGAAAAGCGTGCGCGAAGTGACGGAGGCTGCCGCCCAAATCGGGGTCAAATACCTCACGCTCTATGCTTTCAGCACCGAAAACTGGAGCCGCCCGCCCGCCGAGGTGACGGCTCTGATGAGCCTGCTGGTGGAAACGATAAAAGGCGAAATCCGAGACCTGAACAAGAATGGGGTGCGCCTCACAGCCATCGGCGACATAGAAGCGCTGCCCCCGGCCACGCTGAAAACCCTCCGCGACGGCATCGAACAAACGAAGGACAACAAACGGGTGACGCTGGTGCTCGCGCTCAACTACTCTGCCAAATGGGAAATCCTGCGCGCCACCCGCCGCTTGGCCGAACAGGTGAAATCGGGCGCATTGCAGCCCAACGACATCAGCGAAGCGATGTTCGAGAGCGAACTCAGCACCCACGGCTTGCCCGACCCCGAGCTGCTCATCCGCACGAGCGGCGAAGCGCGGCTCTCCAATTTTTTGCTCTGGCAAGTGGCCTACACCGAGCTGTATTTCACGCCCGTTTTTTGGCCCGACTTCGGCAAAGACGAGCTGTTCAAAGCCATTTTGAGTTACCAAAACCGCGAGCGCAGGTTTGGGATGCTCAGCGAGCAATTGGCCTGAATCACTGCCGCGCCTCAAAGGGCAATATCTCTACCCGCCCGATTTTCTTTTCTTTCAATGGCTGCGGCAAACGCTCGTAAGAAACCTGCAGGTTGAAAGGCCGCTCTTCGTTTGCCTGCAAAGGCCCCTCGCGCTCGAAACGAAAGATTGAATTCGTGGCAGGGTCTTCCGGGTTGAGCATCGTGCTGAGCCAAAGGGTGCCTTCGGTATCAAAAACAAGGATTTCTAACCGTGGGCGAGAGGCTACCATAGCAAGCGGGTTGTGTATGCTGCTGCTGATTTGCCAGGCCTTTTCTTCCGTGATAGGCTGGCCGGGCGCGACAAGGCCGCGTATTTTCAGGGCATTGATAGTCGGGACGACCAAGATCGGGCCGGGCGCTTGCGGCGTTGCTCCCGCCGCTTTGATGCTGCAAGTGGCGGGCGTTTTTGAAAAATCGGTCACTGGCCAAGACGCATAAAATGCCGTGCGCCCATTCGGCGGCACAGCATCCGAAAATGTGCCGATGATGACAGAACGATGCTTCGAGATGGTAATCGGCTTGCCCGCAGCGTCGAGCGGTGCGGCTTCGAGCCATATCTTTTGCCATCCGGCGGAGGTGTTGGAGCAGATGCCGGTGACAAAAAACTGCCCCCGCTCTACCCAGCAGTTGATGCTTCTGACGGCCACTTCCACCCGCTGGGCGCTGCTGGGCAGTATCTCAGCGTGGAGCGGGCCGGTGGGCGGGGGCGTTTTTTCCCCACAATTTTGGAAGGAAAGAAGGAGCGCGAAAAGGGCGCTGAAGCGAAAAAGTGTCATAACGTACAAGGGTTAGAACAGAACGTGGTGCATGAGATTTGAAGTGCCAAGGTAAAATTATTCACCCGTTCCTTTGGTCAACGGCATTGGCCTACCAGGCCGTGCTACCATTGAAACCACATTTTTTGGCAGGAATGGAACATGAGTGATCCCGAATTTTTCAGAGGGAAAAGACAAATATGCTATCACAGGGGCGTAGCCCCGTAACCTTTGTAGCATACATCACGGTCTTGTTCATCAGGTGCAGCGCACCGAAAGATTTAGCGAGTCCGAACAGAAAATATCCCGGTGCGCTGCACCTGATAAATACTTGATTATCTAATGCTACAAATATTTTGGTGCGCTGCACCCAGTTCACAAAATTTGGGATGACTCATATTGTTTATGGCTTTACGGTCCAGTCCGCTTTAAAATCCCCAATGATTTTCTTAACCACGTCTTTCAGGTTCCAAGCGATTTCCTTTTCGTAGACAACATTGGGAATCCCCGTGAGGTCGGTGAGTGCCTTTGGCAGCACTGACCATGTCAGTTTGAACTTCCCTTTCACCTCAGCGGAGGTGTTCAATGCTTTTTCGATTTGCTGCACGCTTTCGCTGGTGGCGAGTTCGGGGAATTTCTCGGTAAGCACCGCGAGTTCCTGCTGGATTTGCGAGAGGTAGCCTTCCAACTTCGCCTCATCCACGTTGTTTCCTTCCAATGCTTTCAGAACCTCCACTTGACTGGCTTCGAGCAGAGTTTTGGTTTCTTGGATTTCCAGTTGGAGTTTCTGAAAACCTTCCCTTGTTTCTCTCCTCGTGCGCTTCTGGCTTCTTTCCACTTTGTCAAATTCCGTTCTGAAAAATTCCCTGTCGGGAAACTCCCCCCGCCGCTCTTCCATCGAAGCGTAGCCATTCAGGATTTCAGGAACGGGAATAACTTCTTCCAAATCGGGGTGGAAATACGGCTGGTTGTTTCGCTCGTATTTCAACAGGTGGTCGTAGTTGAGCCACACGGTTTTGTACGGCACCTCGCGCTTGATTTCCAAGTTGAAGGTCTGGTGCAACTTCCTGAAAGTCTCGCGGATAACCGTCAGATAGCCGCGCCGTTCCTGTTCAGGGCCTTGCACTTCCACTTCGATGTGTTCACGCGCAAAGGCGCGGCGCACAATGGCCGAGCAGGTGCCATTGCTGATTACCACGCCTTTGAGCCAGCGCTTTTCGTCTACAATGTCCGTGTGGTGCGCCACGATGAAGCGGGTCATAAAAGCATCAGGCGGGTAAGTGTCGTAGTTGTAGCGGAACTGCATCGCGCCCTTGCTGTCCCACACTCCGGGCGGCTCGGCATCGCTGAAAAGGTCGGGCAGCAGGAACGCTTTTTCTTTTGGGTTGCCGATGGGGTAGCACAGTTCGTTGCTCTGCATCAGGCCGATGAGGAAGGGGTAGCGGGTGCGGGGGTAGCGCGTTTCGTCGAGGATGCGCTCCAGGTCGGCGTAGTTGAAACGCCCCTTTTCCTCGTCTTTCACCTTTGGGTCGTTGATGATTTTATACACGCCTTCGAGCAGCCATTGGGGATTGATGACGTGCGTATCGCTGAGCTCGGGGTCTTTGTCGAAGGTGACGACCGTGCCGAGCGAGGCCA
>JBJXFT010000263.1:0-6842 GCA_046155725.1 Saprospiraceae bacterium | reverse complement strand
CGGGCGGCATTGGGCGGCGTTTTTTGCCGCGCTTTTGTTCGCCGTGCACCCCGTGCAAGTGGAAGCCGTGAGTTGGGCTGCCGCGCTCAGCACGGTTTTGTTCTCCACGTTTTACCTCGCCAGTTTGTTGGCGTACTTGCAGTGGCGGCAGTCGTCTGCCCAAAGCATTTGGTTCGTCGCTTCCTTGGCGGCTTTTCTGGCAGCCTGCTTGTCCAAATCGGCTGCTGTGACCTTGCCGCTGGTGTTGCTGGCTGTGGATTTTTATCTGGGAAAACGGGGCGCACATTTGACAACTCCGCAAAAATCGGGATTGTCAAATGTGTGGCTGAGCAAAATCCCTTTCCTCGCCGGGGCATTCATTTTTGGCTTGTACACTTTCTCTACGCGGGCGCAAGAAGGCCACGACATCGAGGCCACTTCGGCGGCGTTTTCGCTGGCCGACCGTTTTTTCATGGTGTGCCAAACGCTGCTTTTTTACCCCTTCAAACTCCTCGCCCCGCTCGGTTTTTCCATTGCTTACCCCTTTGTAAAAATGAACGGGGCCTGGGGCTGGGAATATTACGCCGCGCCTGTCGCGCTCCTCGCGCTTGGCTTTTTGGTGTGGAAATATTGGCGCAATGCCCCCGACGCGCTTCTGGGGCTGGCACTTTACCTGCTCCCCTTGTGGGTCATGCTGCCGTTCCGAACGGTGGGGAGTTTTGAATTGCGCTCCGACCGCTACGTTTACCTTTCCTGCATAGGGCTGTTTTTCTTGGCGGGCATTTTCTTGGAAAAAGCGCAACCTGTGGTGCGCAACGTGGTTCTGTTTGGCGCGGCTGCCCTGCTCGGCTTTTTGGCGTTCCGCCAAACGTCGGTGTGGAAAGACGGGGTCTTGCTGTTCAAAAACTGCACAGAAAAAACGCCCGAATCCTCGCTCTGCCAATGCAACCTCGCTTACAACCAACTCCTTTCCAACGATTACCAAGGCGCAGCCATACACTATTCCGAATCCCTGCGCTACGACCCCAGCACCGTGGAGGCATACAACGGGCGCGGCCAAGCCTATTTTCAGCTGCGCAAATACCCGGAGGCTTTGGCCGATTTCACGGCGGCCATCGAGGCGGGAATCGTCACGCCCAAGTTGTTTTTGAACCGGGGAAAATGCCTCGTCATCCTGAACCGCGCCGCCGAGGCGTTGCCGGATTTGAACCGCAGCATCGAGTTGGAGCCAAAATCGCCCGAAGCGTTTTATTTCCGGGGCGTGGCGCACGAGAAAGGCGGAGATGTTCAAAAATCGCTGGCCGATTATGGGCAAGCCATCCAACTCAATCCAAACTATGTGGAAGCCCTCGTGAACCGTGGCCTTTTGCGCACCAAAGCCGAGCAGTATGGCGACGCCGTGGCCGACTATTCCGCCGCGCTCGCCATCGCCGCGCCACAGGTGCAGCCTATGATTTTGAACAACCGCGCCTTCGCTGAACTCAAATCCGGCCAATTCGCCAAAGCCCTCCAAGATGCCGACAAGGCCCTGAGCATCAACCCAAATTACCCTTTTGCTTACAACACCCGCGCCGCCATTTACCAGCAAATGGGGCAAAACGCCAAGGCGCAGGCGGACTTGGCAAAGGCGCAGCAGTTGCAGGGGAAATGAGAAATGGAGGAGAATCAAGCCGCAATACGGCTGTGTGTTTTTGGAAGGAAATCATGGTTTCTTTTCCTGCCAGGTAGCAAGGGCTTTTTCCAAAGTCTTCAAAAAAACATCGCTCTCTTGCGCGCCCGACACGGCATATTTTCTGTCAAAAACAAAAAAAGGCACACCGCTGACCCGCAATTCCTGAGCTTCATCAATGTCTTTCCGAACTGCATCAGCAAACGCCTGACCTTCTAGCACATTTTTGACTTCGGTAGCATCCAAGCCAATCGCTGTGCCCAACTGCACCAGCGTGGAGCGGTCAGCGATGTTTTTGCCTTCCACAAAATGTGCCTTGAACAAAGCCTCTTCCATTCCATCTTGCAAACCATGCTGATGCGCCAAATGCGAAAGGCGGTGTGCATCGAATGAATTGGCAGCGATTGCCTTTTCAAAATGGTAGGCAAGGCCTACTGCTGCAGCCATCTGGGTGACATTTTCAGTGATTTGCCGCGTCTGCTCGAGCGACCAGCCTTTTCGTTCAGACAAATTTTGAAGGTAGTCTTCTCCGTTGGCAGCCGCTTCGGGGTCAAGTTGAAAACTCTTCCAAACGATTTCGACCTTGTCTTTTTGAGGGAATTTTTCGAGTGCCTGCTCGAATTTTAGTTTGCCGATATAGCAAAACGGACACACCACGTCGCTCCAAATTTCTATTTGCATCTTTTTCTTTTTTGAATCGGTGAGTTCATTCTTTTGCCCAGCCGGAGCATTGGCTTTCTCATTTTGAGCAAAAGCCAAGAGCGCAGTTGAAAAAAGGGTGGCGGCAACAAGCACAAATTTTCGCATGATCCCAAGGATTGATTCCGTGTGCAAAAAACGCAAAACGTGAAGTGGTTGAGATGGTTTACGCGGCATACTTTTAAGAGGACGTTTTTGCAAAAAACCTCGTTCCGATGCATCGGAACGAGGTTTTTTTGTTGCTGAAAACAGGAGAGCAAGCATTATCAATTCGTCATATAGCCAACACAAAGTGGTTTTAAACAAAGGAACTGTTCAATAGACGGATGGTAAGTCCCTAAACCATCTAAATTTTCTAAACCACTCTAAACTGACTACAATCAACGCTGCAACATAAAGCGCAGCACTTCTTTTTCCCCTTTTTCAGCCGCCACTTCGAGGAGGTAAACGCCGTTGGACAAACCCTGCGGCATTTCCACACGGAGCAAATCTTCCTCCGCCGTCAGGTTGTACGAATGCACTTTTTGCCCTTGCACATTGGTCACCTGCACCTGCAATTTTTGCCCCTGCCAATTGGAAAGGTCGGCGAACAGCACGCCCGTGGTCGGGTTGGGGAACAGGAGCAGGGAGTTTTGATTTTCTACTTTCTCCGCGTCTCTTGCTTTTGCTGCCCGATTGGCAGGCGTGACGCCCACTGGGCAGTTGAACGTGTTGAGGTGCGCCTCATAGAAAACCTGTGACTCTAAACGCGACGTGATATTGACGTAAGTGACGCTCGCTTGTGCGGGAAGGGTATATTCAAACACCTCCGACTGGCCGTTGGCGATGCTGTCAGCCATTGACTTGAACCGGACGGAATACATCGGCGAGTAATTGGGGCTGCGCACCACATAGTTGCGGCCATCCGGCGAAGTATACGT
This sequence comes from Saprospiraceae bacterium, assembly GCA_046155725.1. GTDB lineage: Bacteria > Bacteroidota > Bacteroidia > Chitinophagales > Saprospiraceae > M3007. Next base: position 3,575 of record JBJXFT010000263.1, on the reverse strand, counting down.
GGAGTTGTTTTCCGGCTGCATGGCTGTCAAGCCTGCCGGCAGCTCAATAGCGGTGTAAATCAACTTGCTGGAACAATTGTTCGTCACGCGGATTCGGTACGTGAGGTTCTTCGCCAAGTCGGAAGTGGTGCTCAGCAATTCATATTTCATGCAGCCACTCCCCTTCGCATCGCAGGGGTTGTCCTCGCGCACGGTCACGGCAAAACAGCACGGGGCCGTTTGCCCGCAGTTGTCTTTGGCCATATAGCATACCTGCGTAGTGCCAAGGGGGAATGCGCTTCCAGAAGCCAACCCGCTCGTGCGGCCCAATTCGAGGCCAGCGCAAACACAATCGCTCGCTGCCACCGGGTTGGAGTAGTTTGCGATGTTCGCACCCGCTCCAAGTGTCGAAATTATCGTCACATCATTCGGACAATGGATGGCGACATTCGATGGCGCAGGCGTGAGGTGCTGCAACGAATAAGTCACCACAGTGTCGCAGCCGCTTCCGGGCGAAGCAAGATTGACAATTACTGTTCCCGGCTGGGTATAGGTTTGTCCAGCAATCGTGACCGATTCGCCGGGGCAAAAGCCGCGCGTTTCGGCGCGGGTAGCGTGTGGGCGCAGTTCCAAAGTGTAGGTCACGATGGTGTCGCAGCCGCCCGTGTTGGAGGAGATGGTGGCGGTTACCGTTCCCGGTTGGGTATAGGTTTGTCCAGCAATCGTCACCGACTCGCCGGGGCAGAAACCGCGCGTTTCGGCGCGGGTAGGCTGTGGGCGCAATTCCAAAGTATAGGTCACGATGGTGTCGCAACTGCCCGTGCTGGAGGCGAGGGTGGCGGTTACCGTTCCCGCTTGGGTATAGGTTTGCCCAGCAATCGTCACCGACTCGCCGGGGCAAAAACGGCGCGTTTCGGCGCGTGTGGCGTGTGGGCGCAGTTCCAAAGTGTAGGTCACAATGGTGTCGCAGCCGCCCGTGGCGGATGCGATATTGGCAACCACGATGCCGGGTTCGGCGTAGGTTTGTCCACCAATCGTCACCGATTCGCCGGCGCAGAAGCCGCGTGTTTCGGCGCGAGTGGGCTGTGGGCGCAGTTCCAAAGTATGAGTCACGATGGTGTCGCAGCCACCCGTGCCGGAAGCGAGGGTGGCGGTTACCGTTCCCGATTGGGTGTAGGTTTGTCCAGCAATCGTCACCGATTCGCCGGGGCAGAAGCTGTGCATTTCGGCGCGGACTGCTTGAGGGCGCAGTTCCAAAGTATAGGTCACGATGGTATCGCAGCCGCTCGTGCTGGACGGGATGTTGACTACCACGGTAGCCGATTGGCTGTAAGCATTCCCTCCAATTATCACCGATTCGCCGGGGCAGAAAGCAATGGAAGTTGCCCGGGTGGGTTGAGGCCGTTCCACCAAAGTATAGGTCACGATGGTGTCGCAGCCGCTCGTGCTGGATGGGATGTTGACTACCACGGTAGCAGAATGGCTGTACGCATTGCCTCCGATTATGACCGACTCGCCGGGGCAGAAAGCAATGGCAATCGCCCGTGTAGGTTGAGGCCGTTCCAGCAAAGTGTAAGTCATGAGTGTGTCGCAGCCGCCTGTTTGCGATGGGATAGTGGCCTGCACGGTGCCGGGTTGTGTATACGCTTGCCCGCCAATGAGGACGGATTCGCCGGGGCAAAAAGCAATGGTCTGCGATGCGGTGGGTTGCGCCCACAACTTCAAAACAAACGTGTAGAGGGTGTCGCAGCCGTCCGCAAGCGCGGGGATTGTGTCCAAGATTGTGATGGGGGCGGTGTATTGAACGCCATGAATTGAATAGGTCTCGTCGGTGCAAAGCCCGATGACATGAATGTCGGTGATGAAGGGTGCGACAGAAAGGTTGTAGTGATAGATGGTGTCGCAACCGAATTGGTTGGAGAGGGTGTCGGTCACCAGTTTAGGCGCGTAATAAGATACGCCCCCGAGGGTAAATGATTGATTTGGGCAGAGGGGGATGTTTTGCAAGATGATGGGAGCGGCGCCGGCGCCGAATGGTTGCCCCAACAAGTTGAGCGGCAGGGGGCCGCTGCTGAGCGGCGCAGCCTGCGACCAAGTTGTTTCGCTGGCTGAAAGAGCCACAGGGTTGGCCGTAAAATCAGCCGATTGGATGCCCGCATTTTTTGCGCAACGGCCTTCTATCCGTCCATTGGCCTTGGTTTTTACCAGCAGAATATCGCTGCTGCCATTCGCGCCGCTGCTGCGCGTATCGCCCACCGCGACAAAGCCTCCGTCTTGTGTCTGCACCGCTTTGAAAAGTCGGTCAGAGGCGTTGCCGCCATAATTGTAAGACCACTGCAAATTGCCGTTCGCATCAATTTTTGCGAGCAGCGCGTCGGCCTGAGCGGTGTTGAAATTGTCGTAAGGCACAAGCAAGAAGCCCCCGTCGTTCACCCTTTCGATACGCCCGCGCAAGTTGTCGTTGGCGCGGTAATAGACTTTTGACCAAAGGGTTTGGCCTGTGGCGGGTTTGATTTTTTGTACCCATAGCTCAACATCTTCTCCTGTTGGAGCGGAGTGGGTATGGTCGGCTATAACGAGGTTGCCGTCTTGTGTCGGTTGCTGATAGTAAAGGGCTTCGTTGCCCGACCCGGCATAAGCGTTGGAACTCAATATGCTCCCCGTGGCCAAGTCCAGGCGCAGATAGGCCGCTTCCGAGTCCATGCCGCCACTGGCGTGGATGGTGTTTCCGTCAATGTAGTTTGAAAGGAGGATATTGCTGATGGCACTGGTATAAGTGCGGCTCCAAAGCGTATTGCCGTTTTGATCCAAACGGGTGAATATCGAATTGGTAGCCGTGGACCCCACGGCAACCGAAACGCCAGAAACCAAAAACCCTCCGCCAGGAACGGCTATGACGCTGCGCGCGTGATCGTCAAAAGAAGCTCCTCCGATGGTCTTGCTCCAGAGCACCGCGCCCGCCGCATCCACTTTTACAAGAAAAATGTCCGCGCTCTCTGCGCCGAAGCTGCGCGATTCGCCGACCGCGAAAAAGCCGCCGTTGGTTTCCACAACTGCGTTGAAAACGTCCGCCTGACCGCCCCCAAAGCGTTTTTGCCAGATGGCATTGCCCGAAGGGTCAAGGCGGATCAAGAGCGCGTCTTGGTTGCCGCTGTTGTTGGTCACATGACCTGCCACCAAATAACCATTGGTAGTTTCGATGACCCATGTGCCGACTTCGTTGCCGGGGCCTCCGAATGTTTTCTGAAAAGTGGTTTGGCTAAAAATCAGGGTTGCGTGTAAGCACAGGGCCCACACAAGCGGTTTTCTCGTACGCTTTGCTGTCATGAGTAAGATGATCGGATTGGTGAACTACGATTGCTACTCTCCAGCTGCTGTGCCCTTCTTGAGTTTTTAAGATTCCCGCTTGCTTTCAAACAGAAAAAGTAAAAACTTCACACACGCTAAAGAATCGCCTTCTGCAATTGTATCCCCCAAACGTACTACGACTTCCTGTTTGTCAATAGTGAAAGCCTACAATTGTCTTTGATGCGTAATTTTTTTAGACGAAAATACCTGTTTCGTGGTAAGAACGGGTAGGAAGCGGGGGCTTCAAC
>JBJXFT010000262.1:0-7529 GCA_046155725.1 Saprospiraceae bacterium | reverse complement strand
ACGCAAGGCGGCAAGGCTGGAAATGTGCCTTACGGAACGCTCACGAGCATTTGCGAAAGCCAATTGAAATTTGGCCTCCTCTACGCAGGCTCCGACGACGGCCTCCTCCACGTCACCCGCGACGGGGGCGAGACTTGGGCAAAAATTTCCGACAGCCTGCCCCAAAACCTTTGGGTGAGCCGGGTGACGGCCTCGGCGCACGAGCGCGGGCGGGCGTACGCCGCATTGAGCGGCTACCGTTGGGACGACTTTACCCCCTATCTGTATGTGTCGCAGGATTACGGCCAACATTGGGAGCGCATTGGTTTGGACCTTCCTTTTGAGCCAATCAACGTGGTGAAAGAAGACCCCGCGAACGCCAATATCCTCTACGTCGGCACCGACCACAATGTATATGTCTCGCTTGACGGCGGCCAATCGTTCCAGGCCCTGAGCGCGGATTTCCCCGACGTGCCCGTACACGACCTCGCCATTCAGGCGAAAGCACAGGAGTTGGTCATCGGCACACATGGGCGTTCGATGTTCAAGGCCGACATTTCGAGCATTCAAAAGTTGAATGCCGAAACCTTGCTCGCCGAGCTTCAAGTTTTTGAGATTGAAAAGAAAAAATTCTCCAAGAATTGGGGCAAGAAGCAGCCGTACAAAGAAGCAAAAGACCCCGAATTGCCCATTTGGTTTTTTGCCAAAACGGCGGGCAAAGCCTCCTGGAGCGTGAAGCACAAAGAAAGCGGCCTCGTGCTGAATAGTGGCACGGTTGACTGTACGAAAGGCTTGAACCAGTGGAAGTACGCGCTGAATTTCAAAGAAGATGTTTTGAAAAAATACCGCGACGCGCTGCAGACCGCCCAGAAAGACACGAAGAAAACCATCGAAATCCCGAAAGCCGACACGGGAAAACTGTACCTCCAAAAAGGTGTTTATACCTTCGTGCTGGAAAAAGGCGGGAAAACGGTGGAGCGGGAATTTGTGATCGAATAACAACCTTGCCCGACCTTCTTTCAAAAGTAGTTTTGAATCTACCTTAAATTCTCAAACTTGTGTTTCACATGAACATTCAAGCAGAAAAATTGAACATCATCCAACAGCTCCTTGTGATTCAGGATGAAAAACTGCTGTCAGCCCTCAAAAACCTCTTGGATTTTGCAGGCCGAAACCATGGAGAAGTGCCTGCCCTTTATGCGGATTTGCCTGCCCATGTACGCAAGAGTATCGAGGTCTCGATCCGACAATTAGAGACTGGGCAGGGTATACCGCACCAAAAAGTGATGGCCGACTTAAAAAAGCGTTTTGTCAAATGACCTTTACTATTTTTTGGTCGCCACGCTCTGAGGCCGAATTCGTTGAAATTTTGACCTATTTGGAGACTGAGTTTGGGATTGGAGTTGCCCTTCGATGTATGGAAGATGTTGAACAGATGCTTGACCACATCTCTAAATTCCCATTTGCATTCGCCGCCTATGGCGATGAGCCAGTGCGCAAAGCCGTTGTGAACAAACAACTTTCCATTTTTTACCGAATTAGCGAAGGCATAGTAGAGTTGCTCTCGTTTTGGGACAATCGTCGAAACCCCGAAAAATTGGGGATTTAGTTTTGGCGAAAAAGCCCCTTCCGAACTGATGGTTCGGCTAAAATAAAAACCAGACCTTTCACCAAAATTTTGGCGGAAAGATTTTCCGCCCCACTCTCAACCATATCACATTCAATGAAAAATTTGAAAAATCTCCTCCTCGCAGTGCTCACATTAAGTGCCGTTGTGTTTACCAACTGCCTTCACATCATCGAGGAAGCCACTTTCCGCAACAACGGCTCCGGCTCGTATAAAATGACGCTCGACATGAGCGAAATGAAGAGCATGATGGAGATGTTCAAAGGAATGGGCGGCGACAGCACGGCCATGAACATGGAAGGCGACTCCACCTCCATCCAAAGCGAGGGCGATTACACCGCTCCGCCCCCCCCCGCAGATGCCGCCGCTCCGCTCGAAGACCCCATGGGCGGCCTCGGCGACCAAATGAGCAGCGTATCGTCCACGCTCAAAGGCGTGCAGGGCATCAGTAGCGTGGTCGAAATCAAAGACACCAGCACTTTCAGTTTTGGCTACTCTTTTGATTTTGCCGACATGGCCGCGCTCAACCGTGCGCTGAAAATCATCAACAAAGACAAGTACGAAAGCACGGTGGAAGAGGTGTTCCGCTTCAAGGGAAAAACCTTCGAGCGGCTCGGCACCGGCGACCTCGGCCAAGAAGTCAAAAAAGCCATGATGGAAAACGGCGCTGGCGGCGAAGAGGGCGAAGAGGGCGGCATGGACATGATGAAGATGTTCCTTGCAGACATGAGCTACAAGCAGGTGTACCACTTCCCTGACCGCGTGGTGAAAAAATCGGACAACAAACTCGGCGAAATCGGCGACGGCGGCCACACGCTGACCATCAGCATCAAGCCTTTTGACGAGGAGCAGCAGAAGCAAAAAGCATCGGTGGCGACGAAGGTGAAATTGAAGTGACGAAGATTTTCACCCGCGTGCCATTCCGAAGGAAACTGTGCGGGTGTTCCGTGGCGTGTTCCGAATCGGCTCAATCGAACCAATCAAACATACCCCTTCGCCTGCAAGCGGAACAACTCCGCGTACTTCCCGCCCTTTGCCAACAGCTCCTCATGCGTACCGAGTTCGAGCAGTTGGCCGTGCTCCAGGAACAGGATTCGGTCGGCCATGCGCACCGTGCTGAAGCGGTGCGAGATGAGCACCGCCGCCTTGCCTTTCATCAGTTCCGCGAAGCGGACGAACACCTCGTGTTCCGCGCGGGCATCCAGAGAGGCCGTCGGCTCGTCGAGGATAATCAGTTGCGCCTCCCGCATATAGGCACGGGCGAGCGCTACTTTTTGCCATTGCCCGCCGCTAAGGTCCACGCCGCCGCTGAATCGCTTGCCCAGCATCTGGTCGTACTTTTTGGGCAGGGGTTCTATGACCGTATTGGCCAAGCTCTTGTGCGCAGAGTCTTCTATGCGGGGCTGGTTTTCTTTTTGTGAAATGTTGCCGATGGCAATGTTCTCGCCCGCCGTGAACATGAACCGAACGTAGTCTTGGAAAATAATCCCAATCTCGCGGCGCAAGTCTTCGGGGTCGTAGTCGCAGAGGTCTACGCCGTCCAGCAGGATTCGGCCTTCGTCGGGTTCGTAGAGATGGGCGAGGAGTTTCACGAGCGTGGTTTTGCCTGCGCCGTTCTCGCCCACAAGTGCGAGTTTCTCGCCGGGGTGGAGGGTGAAACTGAGATTGCGCAAAGCCCACACATCGGTCTCGGGATATTTGAAGCCCACGTTTTCAAACACAAAACCTTGCTGCATCGGGCGGGGGAATTTCCTCCCGCCAAGCCCCCTCCCGGCCTCCCCCAAATGGGGAGGTGAAAGCGGTTTCAATTCCAAAAAATCAAAAAGGTCTTGCAAGTAGAGCGACATCTCGCCGATGCGGGAGAACCTGCTGACAATGCCTTGCAGCAACCCCTGCAATCGGCTGAACGCTCCGGCCAAAAACGTGAGCGTGCCAAGGGTGATTTGCCCCGCAATGGTTTGGCCGATCACGAAGACGTAGGCGGCGTAGTAAGACACGGTGCCGAGGGCAGAGAAAAGCGCACCCCAACCCGCCCGGCGCAGCGCAAGTTTTTGATTCACCAAAAAATAGCGGTCAGAAATGGTCTTGAATCGCGTGGCAATGAAATCTTCGAGGCCAAAGATTTTTATCTCCTTGGCCGTCTCGTTGCTCGCACCGATGTAGCGGAGGTAGTCAATTTCGCGGCGTTCGGGCGTCCAAGAGCGCGAGATGGAATAGGATTCTTGGTTGAATTTCGTCTCGCCGATGAATGACGGGATGACGGCAATGACAAGGATAAGCAGCAGCCAGGGATTGAACGCTACCAGCCCGGCAGCGAGGAATGCGACGGTGATGAGGTCTTGCGCTTGCGAAAGCACCATGCTCATCAGGGCAGTGCGCCCGGAGGTTTGGGTGCGGGCGCGTTCGAGTTTGTCGTAGAAGGTCGCATCTTCAAACTGGTAGAGGTCGAGCGTGGCGGCGTGGCGGATGATGCGGACGGAGGAATCGTTGTTCACCAAATCGCCGAGCAGGCTGTCGGTCAGCGTGATGGCGCGGCCAAGGAGGCTGCTGAGTATGGCGAGGCCAAGTTCGGCGGATGCCCAAAACCACAGGGCGTGAGAAAGTGAGAGGGTGAGAAAGGGAGAGGGTTGGGAGATTTCTGCCAGCACGCCGTCCACGATTTCTTTGCCGACGTAAAGCATGGCGAGCGGCACGGCGGCTTGCAAGAGGCGCAGGGCCATGTTCCAAACCGTGAGTTTGGGGCTGACGGCCCAAATCATTCGGAAGAAGCGCGGGACGTTGCGCAGCGAGGAAAATTGCTGGGAGAAGGCGGACTTGTCTTTTTGTTGGGCCATTTTTCCTGTAATGTTGGCTTCACGGATAGCGCGCCGGTAGTTTTTATCTTTCATTGTACCTTGCGGCAAAAGTTGTAACCAAACCCGTTTAGCATGAAAAAGTTGCTGCCTTTTTTCGTTATCCTTGCCTCATTTTCCCCAAAAGCGGTGGCGCAAGAAAAACAAGCTGCGAATAGTGTCTCTATTGTGGCCGCTCCCACTTGGTTCATAGAACTCCCTGGCCGACAGATTGGAGGCGTTGGCTATGAGCGGGTCAACGGTTACGCGCTCGGCTTCGATTTTGCCCGCCGCATAGAAGGGCGTTGGCAATTCAAACTTGGATTTCGCCACAGCCGCTGGCAATCTGTGACCAAAAGTGGGTTCCTAATGTGGCCTTCAGAGTACTCAACCGGCGTGTATGTGTACGACCCCACCCTGCCCCATTATTTCGAAACGAAGGTGACCGAAAAGGCATGGCAAATCCTTGCCGGCGTACGCTGGTCGGGCAAGCAAAAGGTGGTGCGCCCTTACGTGGACTTCGAATTCGGCATGATGGACTTTGCAAGGATAGATAATCGAATTTACCCGACAGTGGGTGTCGGTTGTGGAATTGAATGGAAACCCAGCGCACATTTTGGCGTATTTGCTCAGCCCGGTGCACGGTTCGTTTTCGGCTACGATGAATTCGGTTACGAATTTTTGCCCTTCCATTTGGAAATGGGCGGCCGGTACCATTTCTGACTGACAGCGATGCAATGAAACTTCTACAAATAAACAACCTGCTGGTCGGGACAGTATGCAGCATTTTGCTCGCCGCTTGCTCGCCCAAAATCGCCCCGCCTTTACCCGCCGATTTATCCACCGAAGTCTTGACAGAGGCGGAAGGTTTAGCGAAGGAGGGCAACCCGCCCGCGCCCGGCTTCAACGCTGCCGGCTCGGATGCCAAAGCCATCGCCATCGCCGACGAGGTGATGCAAGCCATGGGTGGCCGAAAGGCATGGGACGGCGCGCGCTACCTCTCGTGGGATTTCTTTGGCCACCGCAAACTTTTGTGGGACAAACACGCCGGCCTCTGCCGCATCGAATGGACCAAACGCCCCCAGAAAATCATCGTCAACCTCCACGACGGCACGGGGAAAGTCAGCCTCAACGGCATCGAGCAAACCCACCCCGATTCGCTCGCCAAATACCTCGCCATCGGCAAAAAAGTGTGGATAAATGATTCCTACTGGCTCGTCATGCCGTTCAAATTGAAGGACTCTGGCGTGACGTTGAAATACCTTGGCGACTCGAAAACCGAGGCAGCTGAAGCGGCGGATTTGCTCCAAATGACTTTCGCCAGCGTGGGCGTTACGCCCGACAACAAGTACCACGTATGGGTGGACAAAAAGGCGCGGCTCGTGACGCAGTGGGCTTATTTTGAAAAATTCGGCGACGAAAAGCCCCAAATCACAAACCCCTGGAACGGCTACAAACGCTGCGGAAAAATCCTCCTCTCGCCCGAACGAGGTAGTCGTGGTTCGCTCGACCCGGTGGAGGTTTTGGAAACGGTGCCGATGGGGGTGTTTGAGCGGTTTTGAGATTCAGCGCAAAGCGAAGCGAGGCGATGACTTGAAGTCGCCGCCTCGCCAAAATTTAGTGCCAGAACCTCTCTTGCTGCTCAGGTGTCAGCACGCCGCGCACCTCATTTTTCCAATCTTCCCGGATTTGTTTCCAGGCCTCGCGGCTGCGCGAGCCGGTATGTCGGGCCGACTCGAATGCCTCCACCTTCTCCAGGTTGAGCACATAGATTTTGCCTTTTTGTTCTTCGGTCAGCGCCAAGTGGCGCGACATTTTTTCGGTAATCGTGCCGGCCTTTTCTGCCGACGAGAGCTGCGACCACCGATACTTCCCGATGCCTTTGACAGCGAAGAAGAGGAGCAGCACGGCAGAGATGCCGATAATCCAAGGTCTTTTTTTCATTGCTTAAAATTTTGATTGTGAAACTGAAATCGCTCGGCTCACGCCGTAGTGTTTTGGTTTTCAAAAGATTTTTCTTGCGCGCCCATCGGGCCGCAGCCGCGTTTTCCCCACTGCTGCATGGATTGTTCGCGCTGTTCGGGAGTCATATTTTGCCAGCGCTCGCGCCAATAGTGACCGCGCATCCGGTGGCCAGGCCCCCTGCCGCGCCAACTGCCACGCGACCCGAAGCCGCCAGTGAGCAGCCGACCCAGCAGCATCAGCCCAAGGGTTTGGAAAAAAGTCAGCACCGGAAGCCCGAAGGTTGCTGCCGCCAGATGATTCCAAAGCAGCATGGTGGCGAAGGTGATGGCCGTGATAAAGAGCAGCCCCAAAGCAATGGCTTTTGCCGCCCATTTCCATTTCAAGTATTTCATCGTGATGTTAATTTGTATGTGTGAATGTTGATTTGTGTGCGTAAATGTTGATTTGCTAATCGCCCAGCCATTGGCCGAAATGCTCGCGCAGGCGCAGCACGGCGTAGCGTTTTCGCGCCAAAAGCGTGTTGATGGAAACCCCCGTTTGCTCGGCCATTTCGCGGAACGGCACGTCGTAGAGTTCGTGCGCCACGAATACTTCGCGCTGTTCCGGGGACAATTGTTCGAGCGCGCGGTTCAGTTCGTCCCAGAATTCTTGCGTTTCCAGCAGCCTGTCGGGCAGGTTTTGTTCCAGCCAATGGTCGAACACAAGGCCGCTTTCCAACTCCGTTTCATCCGCTTGGTTTTCCGCGCCTTCGAGGGCGATTTGGCTGAACGGGACGGTCTTCTTTTTCCGGTAATAATCCGTCACCCGGTTGCGGGCGGCGGTAAAAAGCCAGTTGCCGATTTGCTCGATTTCGTCCAAGTCCGGCTGCCGCGTCAGTTGCAGCCACACGTCCTGCGCCGTGTCTTCGGCCACCTCGATGTCGCGGATTTTTGAGCGCACAAACGCCAAAACCCGTCGGCCATACTGCCCGAACCACTCTGTGATTTTGCTGTCTCGTTGCTGGGTTGCCAATTCGATTTCCAAGTTTTGCCGCGTTTATATTGGGCATGACGGGCGAGCCCTGTTCATATTGTAAAACCGGCGGGTAAGGCTGCGTTTATTTTTGAAATGGGGTTCAAAGATTTGAT
>JBJXFT010000260.1:0-13586 GCA_046155725.1 Saprospiraceae bacterium | reverse complement strand
CCATGAAAAGACTGCTGCTCGCCCTGCTCTTACTGTTCCCTTTTTTTGCAAAAACCCAAACTGACCCTACCGCCAACGGCAGGGAAAAACCCGCCTCCGAGACTACTTCGGGCAAGGATATCAAGCCTGCAAATACACAACCCGCAATCTGGTTTCCGATTCCTGCCGTCCGCGCCGTCGTCATCGGCATTTCCGACTACCAATCGCCGCAAATCCCCGACCTGCGTTTTGCCGACCGGGATGCCATGGCATTCGCTGATTGGCTCAAAAGCCCAGCAGGAGGCAGTGTCCCAGAGGACAATATCCGACTGCTGACCAACGAGATTGCCACCAAAGCGGCTATCGTCATCGCATTATATGATCTGCTCGACTCGTGCAAAGTCGGCGATATGGCCGTTTTTTACTTTTCCGGCCATGGCGATGTGGAAAACAAACTCCGAAGCCTGCAACCCGGCTTTCTGCTTGCCCACGACAGCCCGCCTAAAGTGTACTCCACCAATGCTGTTGATCTGCGCGACCTGAACGACCTCGTGAACGAATTGGCCCACCGACAAGTGCGCATCGTACTGATCACCGATGCATGCCACGCTGGTAAACTCGCAGGCAGTTCTTTCGGTGGTAGTCAGGCCACCGCACTGGCCCTTCAGCAGCAGTTTGCCAATGCTGTAAAAATCATGTCCTGCCAGCCCGACGAATTCTCACTCGAAGGCGTGGAATGGGGTGGCGGCAGGGGCGTATTCAGTTTTCATCTTGTGGAGGGCCTGATTGGTATGGCCGACAATAACACGGACTATACCGTGAACCTGTTCGAAGTAGGGCGCTACCTGGAAGACCGCGTGCCTGCTGCAACAGCCCCGCACCCCCAAATGCCTCTTACTGTCGGTGACCGCAACTTCCGCCTTGCCAACGTGAACGAAGCGAGCCTCAGCGAACTTAAACAACAGAAAACGAGCACCGGCTCCCTGAGTAATACCGACTCCAAGGGTATCGAGGACACCGTACTCGCCCGGGCCGACTCACTTACCCGTTCGCGATACCGCACTTTTCAACGCGCGCTACGAGCGGGCGATCTGCTCAGTGACACGGACTCCAGTGCCAACGTGCTGTTTGGGCACTTGATGGCAGTCGAAGTGCTGGCGCCCCTGCATGGTATTCTCCGCCGCAATTTTGCCGTAGCCCTGCTCGACGAGGTGCAACAGGCGATCAACGCCCTTTTAGCAGACGACCCCTACGAGACCAACAACTGGCGGTATAATCCAGACAGGTATGAAAAGTATCCAGCTTATCTAAAACGCACCATGGAACTGTTGGGAGAAGGACACTACACGCATCGTTCCGTGCTGTCCAAACTACGCTACTTCGAAGGGTACCTGTTTTCCAGAAAAACCGTAGATATGAGTGAAGCTGCCATCCGTGACTCCTTGCGGGAGGTCACCAAAAACAAATACCTCGAAGCCGCCGATCTGGAGCCGGGAGCAGCTTATATCTACCACGCTATTGGTGCTTTGTATGCAATCAACAACCCTACCCGTATCGATTCGATGCTTATATGGCACAAAAAGGCGGTGGAATACGCCCCAAGTTGGAAATTACCCTATCTGGATTTGAGCTACGAGTACCAGATTTCACTTTCAGACCTGCAAAGGGCTGAATTCTGGCTGAACAAAGCACTGGAGCATGACCAGGATTCCTACGTCGTGCTGGAGCGGCTTTCTTGGCTATACCAATGGCAAAATCGCACACTGGAATCCCTGGCTTTATGCGATACGATGATATCCAGAAAACCAGATCTGTTCAATGCATACAGCACCAAGGGGGTCACGTATCTGATGCGAAACGAATACACGGAGTCAGCAGCCTGTTTACGACGCTCTATTGAGATGGAGCCGAGCCTAAACAATTGGGCTACCTACTATTATAACCAGTTGTTGGGGATGATACGGGCTTGGCCCAAATCCAAATCAGTACTGAAAAAAGCATTGCTGGAAAAAAAAATGGATACCTTCCATGAGTCTGGGTTCATATTGACCACTTTGCAACCTCTTTATTTTCAAAACATTATCGGGGAAGCAGAGCCATACTTCAAACAGCTGGTTGAACTGCAAGTCTATCCGGGACATATTGCGGCGGGCCTTACCGGCTTAGGGGTGATTCAGTATAAAAACGGAAAACTACAGGAGGCCGAAGCATATATCATTAAGGCCCTCGAAACAGACCCGGTGCCATCACAAAATGTACTACTGAGCAATACTTATCTTGCGTTAATTGTTCAAAAACGGGGAGAAATAGCCAAAGCCGACAGCCTTTTTCAGTTGGCCTTCAAATCCAGTCAGACTATTTCAGCTCTTGACAAGTCATTCGTCCATGGCTCTTGCCGCCTTGCCTACGGACAATTTCTCATGCAGCAAAAACGCTATGACGAAGCCCTCAAGCAATTTCGGCTGGCCGAGGAATTTCACCCCAAATGCTTTCAGGCGCAGTACGGCTACGCACTGATTGCGGCTCACAATAAGCGGCATGATGAGGCGCTGGATTATCTGGAAAAAGCCCTTGACTACTGGCTCCCGGAAGCTGAGCCCATGTTAGAAGAGCCCCTTTTCAAAAAAATCCGCAAAACCAAACGATTTAAAACCCTGATGTTGAAGCACTTCCCCGACCAAGTAAAAGACTAAAAAACCCACACCATCCCGCCCCGAAAAACGCCCGTGGAGCAAAAGGCCAAAGCGCAAAACCAGCGCATGGCAAAAAACAAGAACGGGCATCCCGCATGGAGCGGGATGCCCGTTTTTGATTTTGTCGGCTGGTATGGCCGAATGATTCGATTTTTGAAGATTAACTCCGATTGATTCGATTGGCACACAAGCAGTTGCCAAGGCGGTTTGTTCAAAACCACTTTGCGTTGGCTATATCCACTGAATGTGGCTTTAAGGCCTCACTTGCGGCGGCGGCGGGGGGGGGGGCGATTTTCGCTTGATGCGCAGGGCAAGGTCTTCCACCGGGAGGGCGATAAACTCGGTGGGAGCAACGCAAAGGAGTTCGCAAAAGCCCGAAATGTGCCTGATGGCAAGTTCGATATCGCCGTTCTGTACTTTGCAGAAAGAAGGTTGGGTGATTTCCATGGCATCGGCCATGTCTTGCTGGGAGTACCCGCCCAAGTCGCGGAGTTCGCGCATTTTTTGGCGCAGTTCATTTTGTAGGGAGTTGTCCATGAAGCGGGGGAAGTTGTTTTCGTGACGGTTGCGGACGGTGTTTGATGGAGCAAAGTAATGTTGCAATCCGCAAATCACCAACTGCCAAAGTTGCAATTTTGCCCAAACGGGCATTTTATTCCCAGAGGGCATAAAATTGCAGGCATCGCGACTTTATGCCCTCTGGGAATCGGGGGTGTGTTGGGCGGGGCTGCACTTTTGGGCTGTGAGTGCGCACCTCGCGTTTTGCCCCAGAGGATCAGAGTTTTCGCTCTTCTGCCCGCAGCAGTCCCCCGATGGATCGGGAGGCAGAAGCGGGGTTCTTTTCATCTCAAAAATTTTTTCCGGTTTATGAAAAAGACAATCTTTGCCTCAGGGCAAACCAATCACTTCTCGATGCTGCACAATCCAACGACCCAATCTTCAATGGAGGGCATTGTACACAAACCTTTCCTTCATCTCTTTTGCACCAGCATGGTGGCCTTTGCGCTGCTGTTGTCGCCGGGGAGAGCGTATGGGCAGTGCCCGGCAACGACCTATACCGTGGGCAGTGGGGTAGGAATCCCCAACCTTTCTGACGGACCTCCTGGTTTAGCGAACATGGTTGGCGGAAGTGTCAAAATCTGGGGAACATTTACCGTAGACGAAGACACGTGGTCTTTATTGGGTGTTGACGTTTACTTGCGAACATTTGATGCTGTAATCAATGTGAACAGCGGCTGCACATTGGATGCTAGGCCAAATCCTAATAATAATGTTCGCACTAAGTTCGAAAACTGCCCCGGAGTCCCCAGCTGGTCTGGAATACAAGTATTATCTGGCGGGACAGCTTACTTGATAGATTGCATTGTTTTTCGTGCTTGTACAGCGGTTGACCTGCGCCCAGGCTCAAAGGCTCAAATCACTGGAAACACATTCATAAGCAACTTCTACAGTATTGATGTTGAAGGGGCAACAACACTACTTGGTGAGGGGATAGCCCACAATACTTTCCTCCCACCTCCAAGCGATTTGGGGTGCTCCATCGGCACAAACCCATATGCCATCAAATTGAACAATGTGCCAGACATCGTGATTGGCGATATAGCCCAAAGTGGGGAACCAAACACCATGGTGGATTACCCTACAGGCATTCACGCTACCAATTCAAATCTGACTGTGTACAATACAACGATTGCCTACCACCCAGATGTGCATAGTGCGGCCATAAGGCTTATCGGGAATGGAGGTGTTTTTCAAGCCACGATCAATGGCTTGGGAAACACCCCAACTAGCCCTGAGCTTATCAATGATTGTGGCAGATGAATGGTTTGAATTTTCTGGTACAGCCCCAGAGCCGACGCTCATTTGCAGCCGATACAATGACCCGAATGGAGCGGCCCAATCCCGGGCAGGGAAGATGGTGATTGACGGCACGTTTGAACCCTACAAAGGCTATCCTGCTTCAACCTGGGAAGCCAGCCTTGGCGCGTTTTCTGTGTTGATGGCGCACCCCGAACTGCGCCCGGCGGGCAGCCCGGATGCCGCGTTCTACAACCTGCACGACACGGGCAATGTGGGCAAACTCCAACGGGCACGCGAGGCACGGGACAACATCGCCCTTTTCTCAGCCTCCTTGGAAAGCGCTTGGACCAACAACGAAACTGCCGTCAGTCAAAAGTTGGACGAGATAAGGGCACAAAACCAAGAGATGCAACAAGCACAAACCCCTGCCCAACAAGCACAGATAGCCCAAATGCTGACGACGCTAAAAGGCGAACTGACCGCTTTGCAGCAGACCAACCAAAGCCTTTCGGCGCAGTACCTCTCAGCGGTGGCCGACCGGGCCAACCTGCTGCTTTCGGATTTGGCAGCCATCAGCACCACCGATGTTTGGGAAAGCAACCTGAAAACGGTGCTGACACTTTTGGCACAACGGCAATTGGCCGGAAATGCCGAATGGACAGAAGCCCAGCAAAATACTTTGCAAGCCATCGCCGACCAGTGCCGCCACGCAGGGGGCATCGGCGTAGTGATTGCCCGTGCCGCCATAGAAAAATTCGACTACGACGACGAGGCCTTATGCCCCGGCTTTACGCAGCCACGCAGTGGGGATGCCACAGGCTCTTTCAACGCTACGCTTGTTCCGAACCCTGCCAACGACATTTGCCACGTCGTTTTTGGCAGGGCGGCAAGCGGAACGCTCACGCTCAGCGACCTGCAAGGCAGGGTACTGCGATACGTCCGGCTTACTGATGTGGGGTCATTTGACCTCGATACCCGAGACTTGACTATCGGCCTGTATTATGTGCAGGTGAAGTCAGAACAAGGGATAGTTTGTTCGAATAAACTTGCAGTCTCGCATTGATTTTTTGTCCCAGCCGCTCGTGGAATACGCGAGCGGCTGGGCTTTTTTATTTCCTATTGCTTACTCATTGTCTCGTTTGCTATGCTAAAGAATGTTTTGACAACTATGATATTTATCGCCGCACCGCTTTTGTGCGTTGCCCAAAAACACGACTACAACTGGCTATTTGGCTACTACAATAATGTCCACCCCCTCTTGGGTGGGGCGAATATCAATTTCAATACTATGCCGCCATCCATCTACGTAGAGACCAAAAAGATTGACCTGAGCTTTTACTGCGGGGTATGCAGCGACTCCTCGGGCCATTTGGCTTTCTACACCAATGGCATCTCTATACGCGACACCACCCACAACCGTATGCTCAATGGCGACACGCTCAACCCCGGCCCCATCTGGTTAGACTGGCAGAACGATTCTTATCCGAACGGCCCCTTCTGCTTTGCCCTTCCCGCACCTGGACAACACAATCAGTATTGTTTTTTCCACATGGCCACAGTGGTCACTGATAGCTTTGCCGGCACATCCCCATTTTATTACACCATTGTGGATATGGAGGGCAATAATGGGCTGGGGCAAGTGACTCAAAAAAACCAACTATTGCTGCCTGGAAGCGATACCGATAACCGCGACTACATAGACCCCGTGGCGGTAAAGCACGGCAACGGGCGCGACTGGTGGGTCATTACAGGAGAAGTCCAAAGCCCTTTGATGCACATTTTTCTGCTTGACCCTGACGGGGTTCATGGGCCGTTCACTACCGTAATGCCTTACCAATTTCCCGGCACAGATTATCAGTCCGTCAATGATATTTCGCCTGACGGGAACACATACATTCGTGCTGCGGGCACGCTTGGGCTTTATATTTTTGATTTTGACCGTTGCAGCGGCACACTTGGCAACCTTCGGGCGATGCCTTTTGCAAATCAAGATTTTTTCGGGTTTGCTACGGTATTTGCGCCCGACTCCAAGCACCTCTATCTCTCTTCCCGGCAGGCTGTGACGGTGATTGACCTGAGTGCAACAGACATCATTGCTTCTCTGGATACGCTGGCGTATTTCGACGGCAAGGCATCGCCACAACAGCCTTTTGTCACGGGCTTTTGGAATCCAAACCTCGGACCCGATGGCAAAATCTATTATGCCACTACGAACAGCACCCTTTCCATGCACCTCATCCACAACCCCGACCTGCCAGGACATGCTGCAGATGTGGAACAGCACGGGCTTTCGCTGCCCAAATACAACAGCGGCACCATGTGCCTCTTCCCCAACTACCGCCTCGGGGAGTGGGAAGGCTCGCCCTGCGACACACTCAACGGCCAAAGGCCGGGTGACGGCTTTGCCAAAAGTGACTGGTATCCGCCCGCGCTCGCCAGGCCAGAGGGCTACACCCTGCTGCCGCCGCTGTTTGATAATGCCCAGCCCAGCGAGCAGCCCAGAGCGCGAGACCTGAACATGGCGGAATTGGCATTGAAAAGGAGAGAGGAGGAAAAAAAGAAAGCAGAATCGGGCAAAAAAGAGGACAAAAATTAAACTGAGCAAAGATGAAGCACCTGTACACCATCCTACTTTTCTGGCTTTTATGCCAAAACCTTCATGCCCAACTATCGGACCAGCTATGGCTGGGCGGCTACGAGGGATTTCCCGGCGTAGCGGGCTACGGACATTTTGAGTTGCGTTTTCAGAACGGCGGACTGCAAGTACAGCAAACGCCGCTCGCTTTCAATTTTGAAAGCACCGTGGCCGTGGCCGCAGATACCGAAGGCAATCTGCTTTTTTATTCCAACGGTTGTGAAGTTGCAAACCGCAACCACGAGGCGATGCCCAACGGCTATGGCCTAAATCCCGGCGGCATCAGCGACCAAGTTTGCCCGTGGAAAGGCTACATCGTGCCGCAGGGGGCGATGGTATTGCCTATGCCGGGCGACTCAATCCGCTACTGCCTTCTGCATATCGGCGCGGCATACGAGCCGGGGCGAAAACTGCGCCTCGGCCCGCTCTATTATTCGGTGGTGGACATGTCGCTGCAAAACGGCATGGGCGATGTGGCGGCCAAAAACAATGTGCTGCTTGACGCTGATTTGGGAAACTTCAGTGCTGTCCGCCACGCCAACGGGCGCGACTGGTGGGTGCTTGCACCTGAGTTTGGCAGCACTAAATGGCACATCTTTCTGCTCTCGCCACAAGGCTTGGAAGAAATGCCCTTGCAAGTAATAAGCCTTAGTGGCAGTTCATGTGAGCACCACGGCCAAACATCCGCCTCGCTCGACGGGAGCATGATAGCCAACTGGGGCGACTGCAAAGTGACGGTGCTGGGCTTCGACCGATGTGCCGGGCTTCTCGGCGAGCCGCTCGAACTGGCTGCACCCGCACATTGGTTCGCGGGTGGAGGGGCTGCGTTCTCGCCTTCTGGACGCTATCTCTACACCACCTCGCACAATGTACTCTTTCGGGCAGACTTGAAAGCAAGCACTCCCAAGTTGGACACCATGCGCTTCTCCTACGGCCAAGGGCCTTATGACGTGCCAGGGAATACTTTTCACTATCTTGTGAATGGCCCTGATGAAAAAATTTACGGCAATATTCCCTCGCGTGCCCGCTATTTCCACGCGCTGAAAAACCCCGAAGGGACAGGGATTGCGAACATCAATTTTGCCCCGCAGGATGTTCAACTGCCCGTCACCAACGTCCGCAGTCTTCCCCACTTCCCCCACTACCGCCTCTACGACCTGCCCGACAGCCCCTGCGACACGCTGGGCATCAACACGCCCGTGTCTGCTACCCGGCCGGCGGGAAAAGAAAGAGCGGGGCTTGCTGTTTTCCCCAACCCCGCAGGTGATTGGCTGTTCCTCGACATCTCTGATGGCGAGGGGCCGTACTACTTGACCATCACGGATATGCTTGGGAGCAACCTGTTGCAAATGTCCGAGGTGAAGGCAACCCCTGCCGTGGACATCAGCCAGTTGGGGCAGGGCATCTACACCTTGCTCGTTCGGGCTGCCGATGGCAAGCAGGCATCTCGGCTTTTTGTGAAACAATAGTCCTGGCGGAGGTGAGCAAATTGGAGGAGGCTTTCGATTTTCTACCATGAAATTTAAAAAAAAGAATCCAAGATTTCATGGATAAAAATTTATTTTTGCCATGAAATCTTGAAGTGACATGGAAAAAATATTGCCCCGTTTGGCTACGCAAACGCTACAAAAACTGCTCGACTGGTTTCCGGCGGTGGCCATCGTCGGGCCAAGGCAAGTGGGGAAGACCACCTTGGCCAAGAACATTTCAGCCGCGCTTAGCCGCCCGACGGTCTACCTCGATCTGGAGGCCGAAAAAGACCGCCGAAAACTGAAAGACCCTTATCTTTTTTTGAAGCGGTACGAGGGCCACTGTGTCGTCTTGGACGAAATCCAGCGGATGCCGGGGCTGTTCGAGCTGCTGCGCGTTATGGTGGACGAGCACCGCGAGCCGGGGCGTTTTTTGCTGCTCGGCTCAGCCTCGCCCGCACTGCTGCAACAGAGTTCGGAAACGCTTGCCGGGCGCATTGCCTACTTTGAACTTGCGCCGTTCAACTTTCTTGAAATAAATGCGCTGTACAAAGAAGAAGACCTTTGGTTGCGGGGCGGATTCCCCGGCTCGCTGCTCGCGGAGGGCGATGAACTGAGCTTCATTTGGCGGCAAAACTTTATCCGCACCTACTTGGAACGCGACCTGCGCCTGCTTGGATTAACGACCGAGCCCGCCGCAATCCGCCGATTTTGGCAAATGACTGCCTCGGCGAACGGCTCTATTTGGAACGGCGAGCGCTTTGCGTCGTCGCTCGGCGTGTCGGGCGGCACGGTGAAAAAGCAACTCGATTTTTTGGAAAATGCTTTTCTGCTCACCGTTTTGCAGGCATGGCACAGCAAAATGGGCAAGCGCATGGTGAAGGCTCCGAAAGTTTATGTGCGCGACAGCGGCATCTTGCACACGCTGCTCCGGCTCGATTTTTATGAAGAATTGCTGGCGCACCCGGCACTCGGCTCTTCGTGGGAGGGCTTTGTCATTGAACAGATCAGGCAATTGGTCGGAGACAATCTGGCGTGTTTTTACTATCGGACGCACAATGGCTCGGAGTGCGACCTCGTGCTGGCGAAAGGCTCGGAAGCGCTGGCTGCCATTGAAATCAAGTTTTCCTCCGCGCCTGATGTGAGCAAGGGGTTTTATCTCGCGCTGGAAGATTTGGGCACGGCGCACAACTTCGTCGTGGTGCCACACGGTGGCGATTATCCGCTCAAACCCAACGTGGAAGTGGTCAGCCTGATTTCTTTTTTGCAAAACCACTTGCCTAAGCTGCTGGGAAAATAGTTTCAGGTTTGCAAGTTTCAAGGGGCAAGTCGGCAAACGGCAAACAAAACGGGCATTCCGCGCCAAGCGAAATGCCCGTTTTTGTTACTGCTTGCCAATTTGAAACTACTTGCCTTTAAGGTATTCCTCCACCAATTGCTTGTAATAAGGCTTCAGCGCGGGGCTGACGGTGCGGAACTGCTCGACTTCGGCGCGGCGCTTTTTGAGGTACTCTTCCAGCGCAGGCGGCATTTTTGGCTGCTGCTGGCGGGCGACTTCGGCTTGGCGCTGTTCGTCCTGTTCGCGCTCGCGCTCGGCTTTTTCGTGTTCGAGCAGGCGGGTCAGGATTTGGTTTTGCCGTTGGAGCATCTCGTTGGTCAGGTTTTTATTGACGAGTTCTATCTCTATCTTGTTCATCTCGTCCATGATGTCGTCGAGGGCTTTGTCGCCCTTGCCTTGCTCCTGTTTTTCTTTTTGGAGCTTGCGGAGGGCATCGCGGATGGCGGCTTGCTTGGCGGCGAGTTGCGCGAATTCTTTGCTGTTGCTGGGCTGTGTGCCGCCGCCGCCGCTGCCTCCTGGCTTGTCTTTGCCGTCCTTGCCTTCTTTACCCTCCTTGCCATCCTTGCCTTGTTTTTCGAGCCGCTCCTTCAGGTCTTTCATGATTTTGTTGAGGTCTTCTTGGCCTTTGCTCATCTTGTCCTTGGGGTCTCCTTTGCCGGTGCTGTCCCCTTTGCCTTTTCCCTTGCCTTTTCCTTTCCCCTTTCCTTTGCCGCCGGGCTTGTCGCAGCTTTGGTTGCCGGGCATTTCGGAGGCCA
Organism: Saprospiraceae bacterium; assembly: GCA_046155725.1. Classification (GTDB taxonomy): domain Bacteria; phylum Bacteroidota; class Bacteroidia; order Chitinophagales; family Saprospiraceae; genus M3007. The sequence continues at coordinate 2,916 of JBJXFT010000260.1, read as the reverse complement.
TTTGCTCCTGCATGTTTTGCATGGACTCGGCGAGGAGCAGCGCGAGGTCGTTCAGCGATTTCATGGTGCGGTGCTGGTGTTCGTTGGCGGTGCTCACGCGGCGTTCTTCGAGTTCGTCGAGGCTGTTTTGTAGGCTGGACTTTACTTCCGTGACTTTCTCGGTGATGATGCCTTCTATCTGGAACTGGCGCGTGGCGAGAGCCTGGAGGCTGTCTTCCACGAGCTTGAAGTCGTCTTTGATTTTGAACTGCTGCTGGGCCAGCTCGACGTAGTGCGGGGTGTTGGGCGTGGCGGCTTCCACGTCTTTTTTGTTCTGCTCCTGCGCGAACGACAGGCCGACGAGGTTTTCCAACAGTTGGCGGATGGTTTTGAGGTCTTCTTCCATTTGGTCTTTCTCTCCGCTCTCTTTGTCCTGCTTCATCTTGTTGGCCATTTCCTTCATCTTGCCCGCCGCCGACTTTTGCTTTTTGCCTGCCTTTTTGTTCTGCTTTTTGTTGATGTCTTCTTTCGCGTCTTTCTGGTCTTGCTTCGCGTCGTTCATGTCCTGCTTGTTGTCCTCTATCTTTTCGGGGCGTTTCAGGTCTTCATTTTTCTTCAAGAGTTCGTCCATCTTTTTGCCCAATTCTTCCAGCTTCTCGTTGAGGCTCTGCTGTTCTTTTTCGAGTTCCTCGGTGCCTTTTTTCTCCTCTTCTGTTTGTTTGGCGAGTTCCTCTTGGTCTTTCGCCAACTCCTCGAGTTGCTCTATTTGTTGCTCAAGCAATTGCTCCACTTCGAGTTGTTTGTAGAGTTCTTCGAGGCGTTCGAGCTCCTTGTTGAGTTCCTCGTTGCTCATTTCCATCTCCTGCATTTTCTCCAGCATCTCGTCTTTGTTCTGCTCTTCGAGGAGTTTTTGGATGTCTTCGAGGAGTTTTTTCATCTCGTCGTTCATGGTTTCCTCGAACATCTTTTCCAATTTCTCTTGCTTTTCCTGCAATTGTGGATTCTCCTGTTTGAATTCTTGCTGCTGCTGCTTGTTCTCGTCAAAAGTCTGCTTGGCCTGCTCCATTTGTTGCTGGAGTTGCTTTTGGCGGTCCATGAGTTTCTCCATTTCCTTGCGCGTCTGCCAGTCGAGTTCTTTCTTTTGCAGCACTTTGTCTCGGAGTTTTTTCAGGTCTTCTTGGATTTTCAGGCTTTCTTTCAAAGCCTTTTCCAAGTCCTTTTTGATTTCCTCGGAGTTGTCGGCCTGTTGCTGGCGGAACTCGTCGAGCGTGGGCATCTTGTACTGCATGAGGCCGGTGCGCGCGCTTTTTGAGCCGTTCACGCCGTCGTTGTCGAACACCTCGAAATAGTACTGCACCTCGTCGCCGGGTTCGAGTTCGAGGTTGCTGATGTCCCACGAATAGTCGTACTGTGCCTGCTTCCCATTGGGTTTTTCCACCTTGGTAGTGTTCATGGGCAATTGCCCGCCTTTCGCTTTTTTGATTTGGTAGTTGAACGTCAGGTTTTGAATGCCGTAATCGTCGGAAGCATCGCCGGCAAAAAACGCGAGGCGGAGGTTGGCGCTGTCGCGGAATTCCTCAACAGAAATCTGCGGGTGCAGGTCGGGGATGACGGTGATGGTGTAGGCCACCGAATCGGCGCCTTGCAAAACGGAATTGCTCAGGTACAGTTTGTAGGTCTCGTCTTTGAGGGCGCGGCGGCGGAACTGGAAAAGTTCGTCGTCGAAGCGTTTGGCTTCCTCCCCGGCCGAGCCGCCAAATCGGAGCAGCAGGTTGTCCGTGTTTTGAGCATTGAACACCCAGCCGATGTCGGTGCCTTGGGGCACCACGAGGTCGCCCACGTTGGAAAGCTCCTCGTCGGCGCGTCCGATGTAGGCGGGGAAATTGAGTTTGGTATTGAACGACAAGATGTTCGGCTTGCGCAGCACGTTCAATAAGTAGTCGCGGCTTTCGACGCCGGAGGCGAAAAGTTTGAATTCCGTGTCTTTCTGGACGTTGGCGAATTTGTAGGAAAACTCGTTGGCAGCGTTCTTTTCGAGGCGGTACTGCACGTTGCCGAGCGTGATGAACACTTCGTTGGGCAGTGCCGCGCCTTCCACTTTCACGTTCAGCACAAAGTCGGAAAATTGCACGGCGCGGAGGCTGTCGGGATTTATCAAAAACTTGAACGGCGCGGGCTTCTCGAATCGGGTGCCGCTGTTCCAAAGCCGCATCGTGCCTTCGCGGAGGATGTTGGGCGCGCCCAAAAGCAGGAACAAGAGCAGCATGACGGGCGGCAGGGCGTAGCGCAGGTACTTGCGGTTTTTGCCGAGGTCAATGGCCGCTTGGAAGGGCACGATGCGGATTTCCTCGCTTTTTTGGTTGATGCTCGCGTTGATGAGTTCGGCGTAAATGGCGTTGTTGCTCTGCTGTTTGAGTTGCAGGATGTTGAGCAGTTTGTCTTTCACGTTCGTGAAATGCTCGCCGATGATGCTCGCCGCCCGCTCGTGGCTGATGACTTGGCCGAGCTGGAAATAGTGCATGAGCGGCAGGGCCACCCAGCGCCACACGGCCACCGCGCTCAGGCCCAAAAACCCCCACAGCAGCCCAGTGCGCACACCCGTGCCGAAGTAGAAATAATACTCCGCCAGGTTGAGCAGAATGAAGAGGCCGAGCACTGCGCCCACGGTGTAGAGCGCGCCGCGCAGGAGTTGGTTGATGTAAAATTTGCGGATGAAGCCGTCGAGCTTCTCGATGAGGAGAGAGTAGTTGTCGCGTTGCATATAATTTGCTTTGTCGTACAACTTCCCGAAAGTTTAAAACTTTCGGGAAGTTCGGTGAACGTTCCCAAGGTGCGTTCCAAGTTGTCAAAGGTTGTTTTCAGGGGGCAAATTAAACTCCTTTTTGGACAAATAGTTTGGGAACGCAGGGATTTAACGGGAAGGGGACAGATTTGGGC
>JBJXFT010000245.1:0-2556 GCA_046155725.1 Saprospiraceae bacterium | reverse complement strand
GGGCGTTTGCTGGCGGATGTCGTGGGCCAATTGAATGGCGGGCATGGCATCGTCCAATCCAAAACCCTTTCCGGCCAGAATGGCCTGATAACTCAGCGTGTGCAAATCCGTGAAGCCCTCGCTGAATTCCAGCGATTCGCCGTTCACCGTGATGGCGCGGAACGTGCGCTTGCCCACTGCTTCGGGCGGCAACGTAGCGGCGTTGATGCTCAAAAACCAACGAACCCGCGCCTTTTCAAATTCCAAAAAACCCGCAGCGCGGTCGTGGGTGTGTACATGAACGACCGCGCCCAGCACCTCGCCAAAAACCCAAGCCAGCATATCGAAAAAGTGGATGCCGATATTGGTAGCGATGCCGCCCGATTTCTGGACATCGCCTTTCCAACTCGTGTAGTACCAATTGCCGCGCGAGGTGATGTAACTCAAGTCCACGGCATATTTCTTTCCTGAAAAAGATTGCTCCACCTTGTTTTTCAATTCCACGATGGCCGGGTGGAGCCGGAGTTGCAAAATGGTGGACACGCACTTGCCCGATTCCTGCTCGTTGATTTTCAGGGCCTCCGCATTCCAAGGGTTCAGTACGAGCGGCTTTTCGCAGATAACGTTTGCACCGTGGCGCAGGCCAAAACGGATGTGTGCGTCATGCAGGTAGTTGGGCGAGCAGATGCTGACAAAGTCAATGGCTTGCCCTGCACGTTTCAACTTTTCCAAGTGCCGGTCGAAGCGCTCGAACTCCGTGAAAAAATCAGTGTCGGGGAAATAAGCGTCCAGCACCCCCACCGAATCCTGCGGGTCGTAGGCCGCTACGAGCCGGTGACCCGTATCGCGGATGGCTTTCAAGTGTCGGGGCGCGATGTAGCCTGCTGCGCCGATGAGAGCGAAATTGGACATGGTAAAAGGGAAGTGACACTTTTTCAAAAAGTGTCACTTCTGGGAGTGGGCTTTTTACTTCAAAATCGCCACCGCCACTTTGGGGTCAACCCACACGGTGTCGTGCTCGAAGTCGAGTTTGATGCGCCACTTCTGCATCGTGGCTGCCCCGATTATAGCCTCTTCTGAAAGGGCGGGGACAACGATGAACTCGTCGGAGAGACGGGTATCATTGAGGGTAAACTCCAGCCGAACAGTATGCTCTATTCTGATTGCTTGGCCTTCGCTGGCTGTCTGAATGTGCATGACCTCTGGGAGGGGTTCAAGGTTTCCAAGACGTTGCGCTATATCTGGGTGAACGCACGAAAAGGATGCCCCGCTGTCAAACAGCGAAACTAAATCGGCTTGGCCTTTTGAACCTCTGTAAAGCATCGGGAATTTTAAAACTGACATGGCAGAGCGATTTTTGAGTTCAAAGGTAAGTTTAGAAGTGACACTTTTTCAAAAAGTGTCACTTCTAAACGCCTCAAAAAACGCCCTTACCGCCCCCGTAATCTTTGCCAAAATTTCCTCCGTCATCTCCGAGTGCATGGGCAGCGAGAACACACAGGCGCAAAGCGCCTCCGTCACGGGCAGTTTTCCTCCCTTCCAATATTGAGCGAAAGCAGGTTGGTCGTACAGCGGCACGGGATAGTAAATCATGGCCGGGATCCCTTGCTCTTGCAAATACGCTTTCAATTCGTCGCGTGTGCGCACGGGGTCGGGCGTGGTGATTTGCAAAGTATACTGGTGAAAAACGTGCGTCGAGTTTGGCTCACGAGCCGGAATTGTCAATTGCGGAATTTCTGAAAAAACACGGTCGTAGTAGTCGGCAGCGCGGTTTCGGGCGGCATTGTACTCGTCGAGGTGTTTCAGTTTGGCGTTCAGAATCACCGCCTGCATCGCATCGAGGCGAGAGTTCACGCCGATTTCGTCGTGGTAGTACATTTTGGATTGGCCGTGGTTGGCAATCATGCGGGCCTTGGCAGCGAGCGCATCGTCGTTGGTCATCAGCGCACCGCCGTCGCCGTAGCAGCCGAGGTTTTTTGAGGGAAAAAACGAGGTGCAGCCGAAGTGGCCGATGGTGCCAGCCTTGGCCCCCCTCCCTATTAGGGAGGGGTTGGGGGTGGGGCCGTAATCCGCCCCAATCGCCTGCGCATTGTCCTCAATCACAAACAGCTTGTGTTTCTCGGCCAGCGCCATGATCGGTGCCATGTCGCAGCTCTGGCCAAAGAGGTGTACCGGCACAATGGCGCGCGTGCGCGGTGTGATGGCCGCTTCGACGTGCGCCGCCGTGATGTTCATCGTGCCGGAGTCCACGTCGGTCATCACAGGCGTAAGCCCCAAAAGGGCAATCACCTCTGCTGTGGCGACGTAGGTGAAGGCCGGCACGATCACCTCGTCGCCGGGCTTCAAGCCGAGCGCCATCATGGCGATTTGCAGCGCGTCGGTGCCGTTAGCGCAAGGGACAACGTGCTTCACGCCGAGGTACTGTTCGAGGTTTTCCCGAAAGGCATTCACCTTGGGGCCGCCGATGAAAATGCAGGAATCCATCACCTCCTGCATCTCGCGGTCTATCTCGCTTTTGATGCGGGCGTACTGGGTTTTGAGGTCAACCATCTGTAAGGTCATAGGTGAGAGGAGTGA
>JBJXFT010000033.1:0-2837 GCA_046155725.1 Saprospiraceae bacterium | reverse complement strand
TTCAGCAACTCTTGTTTTGCCAAAAAACGGAACACGCCGGGGAACGCATGGCCGTTCAGGATAAAATCGAGCGACGAATTGTGGTTGCCCACCAAGACGTAACTCTGCTTGGGGTCGAGCCGTTCGCGGCCTTCCACCTTTAGGCGGATGCCCACCAGCGTCAGAAAAATCGGGGTGAAAATGTGGTGCAAATAGAAGATGTTGCGCCGCAGAGCCTTCTTGCCGGGAGACATGATCATGTTCAGCCCGACGATGGGCAGGCTCAGCGTCATCAAAATCAAGAAAAGCGCGGCGGCATAAGCGGCCCAAAATTTTGCCATAGCGCAAAATTAAGGATGAACTATGATGTATTAACTATGCCCCCCCAAGGGTAACACCGCAGTAAACGTGGTGGCTCCGCCAATGCCCTACCCCTGCGCGTACACCACCGATTTTTCCTCAAAAAACTGTTCGCGGAAAAAATTGCGGATCGGGAACACCTCCGTGTACTCTTTCCCCTTGCCGGGAAGTGCGCGGATCTCCGTGTGCAAATCGCCCCCTTTCAAAGCCAGAACGCCGTTTGGCAAAACGTGGGAATGTTTTTTCTTCAAGAATTTTTGGCTCCACACGAGGAGTTTGTCCAAGCTCGCAACGCCCCTCGACAGCACGAAGTCGAACTCGCCGTTCATCTTTATTTCCTCAGCGCGGCCATGAATGGCAGTCACGTTTTCGAGGCCCAAGGCATCGGCCACCCCCTGCACCACGCGGATTTTCTTGCCCGTGCCGTCCACCAGCACGAATTGCGATTCGGGGAAAAGGATGGCGAGCGGGATACCGGGGAATCCTCCTCCTGTGCCAAGGTCGAGCATCCGTGACCCGGGCTTGAAGTGAATGACTTTGGCAATGGCCAACGAATGGAGCACGTGGCGTTCGGCAAGGTTCTCGATGTCTTGCCGTGAAATGACATTGATTTTCTCGTTCCACTCGCGGTAGAGCAACTCGAGTTGGTCAAACCGAACGAGTTGTTCGGGTGTCAGGTCTGGGAAATATTGGGCTATCAGTTCCATCATTCAGCAAGTTCTTCGAGCATTTTTTCCGCCTGCGCGCGCCGCTCCGGAATCTCTGTATTGGAAAGCGCGCGCTCCACGGCGCGGCGGGCGGTACCTTTTTCCGAAGGGTCGTGGGCTGCCATCTGGACATACGCCAAGGCCATGTACCAATAGATGTCCTCGCCAAACCGCTCCAAATCTTCAATTTTAGCGATGCACTCCAGGCTCAGTTCTGGCCTTTCCAATTGCAGCCCGACGATGGCGAGGTAAAACAGTGCGTCGGATTGGCACACGGCCAGCGAATCGTCCATCATCGTGGCGAGCGCTCCGGCGGCCTCGCCCCATGCCCGCTTTTTGTAGTGCGCCTCGGCTTGGCTGAATGCGATCGTGCAAGCCTCTGGGCGCAGGGGCGCGATGCTATCGTTGGCGTAGCGGGCGGCCATGTCTTCGAGGATGCTGGCGGGAGGCTGGAAGTTGTTTTCGTACACCTCGGCAGGCGTTCGATCCCTCGAAACCCACATGAATGCGGCGTAACCAAGCGCTATCAACAGCAATGCGATGAAGGCGTAGCGGATGGCCTTGTTTTCGTTGGAGGCGGGTATTTGGCTCGAGGACAAGCGGCGTTCGACGGCTTCGCAGGCCGACCAGATTTGCTGGGAATGAGTGTCCGTCAGCGCCGCCACGATCCCAATGGGCAAGGGTTTTTCCCACACTGTTTCGCGCTCTTTGAGGAGGTTTTTGTAGCGTGCGATGCTCCCTGAGTAGGTGCCGATGTTTACGCCTTGCCCTTCGGGGTTTTCTTTGGAAAGGCTGTTGGCGAGGCTCAGGATTTGTTTTTGATCGCTTGGCTCGAGCCTTGCGAAGTAGCGTTTGGCGCGGATTTGCTGGCTCATTTCGCGCAACGCTGCTGCGTCGGGCAGGGCTTCCATCACGAGGGTTTCTTCTTCGGATGGCTCTGGCACGGCCGGGATTTCCTGGCCTTTTTCGCTCAGCCAATCGCGGTACTGCGCTACGGCGAGGGTTTTCAGAAAAAGAAAAATAGGCGCAGATTCCGGATAGTGGCCTGTGTGCGCGAGCCGCGCGGTTTGGATGACCGCTGTGCGGAAAAACGTGCTGCCGTCGGCGTAGTTGCCGCCCGCCACTTCCACGGCCCGCGCCACGGGCTGGCGGAATTCGTTGTAGAGGGCATCCACGACCGTCGCGTCTGCATTGCGGAGGCCGTTGAGGTAGGTTTCGTTCGGGAAAATCGCGCTTGCGTGGTTCATAACGGCGGCGAAGGTCGGAAGGAACGGGGAGTTTTTATCGGCCAATTGGAGGCTCGACTTCGAGGAGTTGGCCGGCATAGATATCGTGGGCAAATACGCTGGCAGTCCTCATGGCTGTTGCGGTTGATTCTGTTCGGATTCAAATGCAGCCATCAGGGGGCTGGCAAACTGAATTTTGATGTTCAGCACATACAGCACCTTCAAGAGGGTATCCAACTGGATGCTCGGCTTGCCGTTTTCGAGGTCGTAAATAACGGTTTTGCCCACTCCGGCTAAGTGCGCGCAGGCTTCGCGCGACATCCCGCTCTTTTTTCGGTGGAACAGCACCATTTGTGGCAATGCTTGAATATCCATTTTTACTGCTTTGGCAGCAAAAACAAGCGGTTTGCCTTTCCTAAAATTCTTTTTCTGGAACGGGTGAATAATAACTTGTGGATTTCAGGTAGGTTCGTTTTTGCCAAAACAACTATCTTTTTGTGCGAATAGTGGGGCTATTTAATCAAAAAGATGGGCAGTTTGGGTGAAAAGGAATCACATCAAATTG
>JBJXFT010000237.1:0-3749 GCA_046155725.1 Saprospiraceae bacterium | reverse complement strand
GCAAACCTTCCCAATCTGTTTCCAAGATTTTTGGAGGGAGAAGGTTGCCCGATTTATCAAAATGAAAGTTCATGCCGATATTTTGCCAATTTATTCCTTGCAAAGTTACAGCCAAATTTCCGCGTTCGTCCACGTCATCAACCTGTACAATCAGAAGAACCTCCGAAAATTTGACTTGAACGCCACGCACCTTGTCACGGACGAATTGATACCCGACGGCATGGGCGGCTACATCACGCCGCGCGGCGATAAATACTGGTTTGGGATTACGCCAGTGGTGGGGGCGAGTTGGGAGTTTTGAGGAGAAAATGAAGCGGTGGCTCCGAATGTTCGGGGCCACCGCCTCGCTATTTTGGGCAATCGACTTTATCTTTCGTAAACCAATTTACCTTTCAAATAGGTCAAATCTACATTGGCCTCGCTGATCTGACTGACAGGGATTTCGAAAATATTTCGGTCCAGCAAAATCAAATCAGCCTCTTTGCCCACTTCGATGGAGCCGACTTTGTTCTCTTGCCGCATCACATAAGCAGCATTGAGGGTATAGGCTTTGACGGCATCTTCAAGGCTGATTTCTTGTGGTACGCGGGTCACTGCATTTTCCAGGCCGACGAAAGGATTTAGGTCGCTCACATCCCAATCGCTGCTCAGGGTAATTCGGGCATTGCTGTTTCTCAGGCTTTTGAGTGGGATGATGTTGTTGGCGAGCACAGGCCCCACCAAGTAGTCATTGTCGTGCCAATGGGCGGGCTGCGTGAAATCGCCGACCACCTGTGCATCGGCGGTGACGTTGAGTTGGGCGAAGCGGCCATAATCGGCAGGGTCAACGTACTCGACGTGGGTCAGGCGATGACGGCCATTGCTGGTTCCGCTTTGTTGGATGGCGTTCAGGCTTTCTTTGATGCCCCGGTTGCCCAAGGCATGGATGTGGAAATCAAAGCCTGTGCCTTCCAAGGCCACCCATACGAATAGGTACAGGTGGTCGAGCCGACGCTGCTGCCAATGGAGTTCGCCATTTCTACATTCCCCGTCGCGTCCACCTCATAAAGAAAGGCTTGGCCGTCCAGTTTTGCCGAGAAATAGTATTCGGCTGTGGGTTCTTTGGGGGTGTCGTTGCTGTCTTTTTTGCAGTTTGCAAAAAGTGCGATGCCCATCAGCAGGGCACATTTGAGGAGAGAGTTGTTTGAAAACATGGTTGAAAATTTTTGAATTTTGGGTGAAACGGATGGCTGCGGGAAAACTTACCTGTTTGTCCCCGCGCCCAAACTTTTTTTTCAAAAAACCCCTCCCGCCACGCCAAGGGCGTGGGGGAAGGGCTGGGCGTTTTTTGGAACCCGGCATTCGGAGCATATTGAGTGTCGGGGCGAGTCAAAGTCTAATGCCGTCAACTTAGCTGAGAACACGTTTACTAAACTTCAAAAAGTTTGGTAAACGTAGGCCAGACTCCATCGTTAAGTTGACCGCATTAGGCTCAAAGTCACCCCGACACTATTAACCCATTACTGCTTCACAAACTGCTCCACCGCTAACACCCTACCCTCCGACACCACTTGCAAGAAGTAAAGGCCGGCTGGCAAATCGCCCGCTTGGATGGTATCCATGATGCTGCCTGTTTGCGTTGGCTGCTCCCGCAGCAGCTGCCCCGTGAGGCCGACGATGCGGAAAACCATGCCCGGCGCGGCAGGTACTGGCAGTTCGACCGTGAACGTGCCGGGGTTGGGGTTGGGCGAGATAAAAATCTTGCCGACGGTTTCCATCTCCAAAGTTTTTGAAACGGCATCAAACACGCTTTTGCCGTTGACCGTCGCGCCACCGCCGCCGCCGCTGAACCCGTGAATCACCATTTCGGCATAATGCTCGCCGCCGTAGGTGCCGTGCCGCCAAGTGGACGAGGTAGCCTCCGGGCCGTTTGCATAAGGCCAATAGCCGGTGCTGTCGTAGGCCGGTGCCGCCGGGACGTACCAGTGGTACGGCATCACGTTGTCAATCCCGTGAAAGCCGTTGATTTTGTAAAAATACATATCCTCGTGGCTGTCCAATTGGCCGCCTTCGGATTCAATTTTGGCTTTCAATTGCTCGTATTCCTGCTGCGTGTAGTAAAAACGGATCAGGAAATCCTGGTCAATTTGCTGGGCTGGCTGCAGGTATTCCATCAGCCACACGCGGGTCATCTCGTAGGTGCCGTCGGGGTTTTGGAGGTATTCCGCAGGCGGGGCGGTCACGAGTTCCGGGCCGGGTTCGCTGTAAAACACCATGGGCAGCGCGTTCATTTGGGTGGCTGGCACATCCGTTTTTACAGAAAGCAGCAGGCGGTCGCCGTAGTAGTCGCTTGGGTCGTCAGCGATTTGGTAGTAGTGCACCCAACCGGAGGTGTCGGCACAAAGCCCACTGTGATACCACGAGCCGAGATAGGGAACTTTGCCGTGCACACCGGGTGTCAGGCCGTTCCAACGCGGGGCGAGGAGCGAGACAGGGGCGGGGCCATCGGTGAAAACCTCTACGACGTAGAAATTCGTGCCGGGCATGTTGAACACGGGGTACGCATACCCGCCCCAATCGGCTGTCACCCACTGGTAATTTTTGCCCGCTTGCAAGTTCAGCACGGTGTCTCGACCGAAAGTGCCGTAATAGGTGACACTCGCCAGAAGGTTGGCCGTCGGGTTTGCCGGGTCGAAGGGCCCATCGTAAAAATAACTCTCTAAGTAATCGGAGTTGAGCAGGTAATCGCCCGTTTCCGACACTTGCAGGTCGAATACCTCGTAGTGCGTCTCGAAATTTTTCCCCGGCGGCACAAAGCGCGGGCTGCAGCGGCCAAACGAAACAGATCTTTTCACGACGTGCTGGCCCAAACTTGCCGTGGCGTAACCCCCTGTGGTCGGCTCCCCACCGAGGCAAAAGGTTTCCACATAGAAGGAATAAGCAAAAGAAGGCCCCAAGCCGTTGAAAACAAGTGTCGTGTCGGTAGTCGTCAGCACGATGTCGGGCGGATTGCCGGGAGCGTCGGGATGGGCTACAACTTTATAGGTCGCGCCCGGCGATACGTTGCGCCAGCGCAGCGAGACAGAGGTAGTGGTTTGGGCATCCACCCACATCGAATCTACCGCCGGGCATTGCGGGGCGCAATCCCAAATCATCGCGTCAATTTCGTATGCCCCCTGAACGCCAGCCTGCGCAAAACCATCCACCAGCACCAAGTAGGTTTTCCCCGAATCGGCCAGAAACGTAGCGGGCACATACCATTCTGGTTGGCACCACATCGGTATGAAACCGGCGTTGGTGCAGCCGTCTGCTTCCTCTTTGTAAAACCAGCGAACCGCCATGCCGCCGTGACCTGCTGCGCCGGCTTTCACTTCGCCGGATTGACTTGCCGTAAACCGAAACAGATGCTCGCCAATGCTCGACATACCAAACGGAGGTTGAAAACAAGGCGCGGTCGAAACCAAATTTGGAAGGGTGTCAAAACGAACGTGTGGCATTAGAACGCCGCATTGGGCATCCTCAACTGGCATGAAACAGCCGGGGTCTGTTTTAAAAAAGAAACTGTACCAAGGGTTGTCGCCCCCGGAAGGCCAGCAAAACGCCTTGAATTGCACCTCGTACTCCGTGTCGGGGTTGAGGCCGGTGAGCAAGTGCTGGATGTGCTGCCCGGCAGAGTCGGCATAAAATTGCTGCGTCGGAAGGCCGGTAAATTGCCCGTTGACCAAGGTTCGGTAACTCGTGAACGAATTGGACGGCGCGAGGAAGTGCAT
>JBJXFT010000235.1:0-20510 GCA_046155725.1 Saprospiraceae bacterium | reverse complement strand
TTCCCATCCAAGAAAATGTCGTTTCACCATCTGCTCACCCACATCCCCACCCGCGCTGCGCCAAGCTTTCCCAGCAATTTCAACCCATTGAAAGTCCATCGTTTTCCTGTCAAACGCGCCTTGTGCAGGTACACCGAATTCACCGTCCAGCGTACCGCAAAATCATAGTATCGGCGCGGGTAAGTGCGTCGGAAATCCAATTCCCGATCCGTGCGCTCCGCCCAAGGCACCTCCGAAAAACTGCTCGCCGCCACCTCCTCGTAAAGCCCCGTGCCTTTGATCGGGTAGGCCACCGTGATGGTGAAAAGGTCAGGGTTGGCGTCCTTCAAGTGCTGCACCGTTTCGCGGATGTCGGCCTCCGTTTCGCCAGGATAGCCGAGCATGATGAACGTGCCGGCCTCGATGCCCGCTCGCCGCGCCGATTGAATCATCGAGCGCACCTGCACCACATCCACCCGCCGATCCATTGCATCAATGATGCGCTGCGAACCGCTCTCCGCGCCAATCCACACTCGAAAACAGCCTGCCTCTTTCAGCACCGCGATCACTTCTTCGTTTAGCCGGTCAGCTCGGGTGATGCACTCGAATTGAACTTTTACGCCCCGACTTTGCAGCGCGTCGCGGAACTCGCCGAGCCATTTGTGGCTCACGGTGAACACATCGTCCACGAACCAGATCAGGTCAAAATCATAGTTTTTTTGCAGCCACACAATCTCGTCCACCACATTCTGGGGGCTTCTGCGGCGATAGCTCTGGCCGTACACCGCCGTGCTGCACCAACGACAGGTGTATGGACAACCGCGCTGTGTGCTCAGGCTCACCGCGCTGTGGTCGTGCGCCCGTTTCCAAGCGTGCAAGTAAAATTGCAGGTTTATTTTCTGGCGGTTGGGGAAAGGCAGCGCGTCCAAGTCGCGGATTTTTTCGCGCACGGCAGTCTTGAAAACCGAGCCATCCGGCAGCAGGAAAGCAAGGCCCGAAACCTGGTCGAATGCGCCTGCCTGCCGGCGAGGCAGGGAATTCGGAATGGCGAATGCGGAATTCGCCGATTGAGATTCCACATTCCGAATTCCGAATTCCATATTGCAGATTTCCAGCATTGTCTGCTCTCCTTCTCCAATTACAATCAGGTCGGCACCTGCGGCGAGGTAATTTTCCAGATTGTGCGTCACGTCGGGCCCACCGAGCACGAGGAGGGTGTTTTTCAATTCCGCTTGCGAGCGCACAAAACGCGCGATTTCCAGCACGTTCAGTTTCGTCATCAAATTCACGTACAACGCCAGAACGCCCGGACGGGTGGCGAGCAAGTGCTTCTTAAAATTCTCTTTTGTGGAAAAAGTGGTGTCGAAAACTTCGTTCTCCACTCCGTGCAAATCGAGCCATGCCGAAAGGTAGAGCAAGCCCAAAGGCGGATAAGGCTTCATGATCATTTGCTCTTTCGGGTCGTCGGCGAGGAAGTAGCCGTGGGAGAAAAGAACGCGGACCGTTGACCGTTGACCGTTGACCGTTGACCGTTGACTGTTGACCGTTGAATGTTGACCGTTGAATGTTGCCCGTTCATAGTTTATCGTTCATCGTTCATCGCTCATCGTTCCTAACGTTTGCTCATGTTCAAAATCGCTTCTGAGAGTGCGGCATTGATACTTTTTTCCTGTTCGATCATTTTGTTGAGGCGGGCTATTTCTTCGCGGAGCGCGGAGACATCTGCTTGAAGGCGGGCCATTTCGCTGTCGGGCGCAGCAGTAGTCCGATAAGCCAGCTCAGGCTCCGATACGACTGGCGGAGTTTTCGGTTCGCCGATAAAATAGGCCAGCGAAACGCCGAAAACCTCTTGCGCTTTTTGGAGCGGCTTGGGCGGAAGGTTTTCCAATTTGTAGAGTTTTGGCAAATAAGACTTATCAACGCTCATGGCTTCGGCTATTTTTTTTGATGAACGCTGGTCTCTTTTGACCAAAAGCAGCAATTTTTCTCCTTGTTTCATCTCCAATATTTTTAAAAATAGCACAAATCGAGATAAAAATCTACCGTTTAAAAAAAATAATCCAAAAAGTGGATTTTTATTTTTTAATTTCCATAAAATGGAAATACTTTTGTTCCGACAAAGCAAACCTACGCCAGTATGTTGGAACAAGAGCAAACCAACCTAAAAGTTGTCCACGAAATAGTGGCCTACCGTTACAGCGACGAGGAAAGCATCATGCTCATGGGCGAAGCCGAGGTGACCATCGAGATGCTGAGCGACGGCAGGGACGAAACAGAAATCTACACGAATATCCGCTCGGTGCGGGTGGACATCCTTTCGGCCTATGACCCGCAGGGCCTTGATGTTTACCCACACGTCATCTTAGCCGACGCGCTGAAACGCCGCTTGGAAGAGACCGCGCTCGACCATTTTTTCCACCCGCCCAAAGTACCCGTGGGGCTTCCGAACAGGATCATTGAATGGTGAAATCGCTCACACAGCAGGGAAGACGAAGCCTCGGCCAATGGGTCGGGGCTTTCGTTAAACTGTTGAACAGTCGCGGGTCGTTCTAATTTTGGATGAAATGAATGGGTTCTAATTTTTGAGCCTCCCTAAAAGAACTTTTTAAGCATCCCGAAATGGGTGTGTGGTTTTGAAGTGATAATTTTGCCTATCAGTTTGGCAGATGTTTTTCAAAAAAATCAAAACCTGACAGACGATTTCAACATGAGCGACGCAACTTTTGCCATGCCCAGCCCAATGCCAAACCCATTGGCCATCCTCAAGCCGGAGCCAATCGAACGGCTTTATACTTTGGAAGAGTTTCTGAAAAAGGAAGCCAAATCCATTTACAAACATGAATTCTATAATGGAAAAATCATTCCCATGTCACGCGCAAAAGCCCCCCACAATGCTATCAGCGGCAACGTTATCACCGCGTTGAACAATGCAATTGACAAGGCAAACAAAAACTACGTCGTACTGGCGAGCGACCAATTGGTTTATTTTCCAAAATTCAATTTCGGAGTTTATCCCAATGCCTTGGTGGTGTGCGAACACTTGGAATTTTACGACAAAAACCAAGTCATGCTGACCAACCCGATTTTGCTGGTCGAGGTTTTGTCAAAAAGCACCCGCAAGTTTGACCAAAATGGCAAGTTCGATTTGTACAAAACATTGCCTTCGTTTCGGGAATATGTTTTGGTGGAGCAAAACGGCGTCAGCGTCGAAACCCGATTTCGGGTAGAACCCAATTTGTGGCGGGAACAAACCGAAACCAACCAGGCGGCTATGGTTCGGTTGGATTCTTTGGGTTTGGAAATCGCGGTGCGTGACATTTACAAGCGAGTGCCGGGGATGGCAGGCTACACCATCCCTCCTGCCACATAAACTGCCAAAGCCTGAATGCTCAGCATCGGATTCGCGCCGCTGGCCGATGGGAACAGGCTGCCGTCGGCTACGAATAGGTTGCGGGCTTCGCGGGTTTCGCCGTTGGGCTGCACGGGGTAGTCGCGGTTGCCGCCCATTCGGCAAGTGCCCATTTGGTGCGCGGAAAAGAGGCTGAACCAATTCGCCCCCCATTTTTCACCTTTTATTTTTTGCAAAAAATCATCGAGTCGTTCTGTTTTTGGAAAAAAATGGAGCGCTCGGTTGTGCGGCACGGTGACGCGGGTCGCGCCCGATTCGGCGTGCAAACGCACACAGGCTTCGATGCCGCGCAACAAATGCCGGCGGTCGTAATGGCTCAGTTGATAATGAATGATGGGCTGGCCGGAGCGTTTCCCGACCGCGACCCGCCCACCCTCGCGGTCGCGCACGAGGGCAAAATTGACAGCCAAATGCCGGATGTCGGCCATGTCTCGCTTGAACGATTCGCCACCCTGCCAAGGGAGCGCAAAGCCTGCCAGCCCTGGGTGCACCGGCGGGCATTCGATGCGCACGCCCCAGTTTCCGTCCAAGCGGGCGAACTCCTGCACAATCACGGACATCATTGGGCCATGCCACGGAACCATCTCCTGCTCATGAAATGCGGCGACGGGCGCGACGGGATGCAGCCAAAGGTTTCGCCCGATGTGAGGGTGGCGGAGGCCGCTTTTCAATAACAGGACGGGGGTGTGCAGGGCGCCGGAAGCGACGATGATTTTTTTGGCGGTTATTTTTAGTGGAATACCGAGCGTGGCAATGTTCTCAGATTCCTCTCTTCGCTCGGAATGACACGGCTTGAAGAATCCTTCCGCCCCAACCGCCTCGCCGTTTTTGATGACAATCCGCTGGATGTCAACATTGGGCAAAAGCCTTGCGCCGTGGGTGGCCGCGTCGTGGAGGAAGGTTTGCGCAGCGCCTTGTTTGATGCCGTAGGCATCGCCGTAGCAAGAATAGCCTGTGGCTTGCCAAGCAGTTTCGGCGGGCAGGCTTTCAGGAAAACGGAGGTTGAGGGGAATTGCCCCGGCTTGCCAGCCCAGCGAATTTGCGGCATCAAGGAGGGCTTGATTTTGCGGGTTGTGCCGGAAATCGGCTCGGACGGCGTTTCGTTTTTCCACAAAATCAAACCCCTCTTGGTAGGTTTTTTCGAGAAAATGTGGGTTGCCGTGTTGGTTGGCCCATTCTTCCAAAACATAGTCGGGCGTGCGGAGCGAGCCCGCCCAATTGATGGTGGTGCCGCCGCCAAAAGTGCTACCGGCCAACACGGTGACGGCTCCGTCTTTGGAAGTGAGCAGCCCGCCCGCCTCGAAATGGCGCTGGAGCATGGGGAATTCCTGCTGCGTGAATTCGTGCGTGGGCGAGTAGCCGCCTTTGTCCACCACCAGCACGTCGTGCCCGGCAGCGGCGAGTAAAGCGGCCACGGTGCTGCCCCCGGCCCCGCTGCCGATGACCAATATCTCACAGTCGAGCGTGGTTTCTTTTTCGATTTTCAGGATGGGCAGGGGCGCGGGGTCGGGCTGGATGTGTTCGGTCAGGGATTGGTAGCCAATGGTTTTGTAGTTGGGATTGATGGCATGGCCGGGCGGGGTGTCGCCGAAATAAAGCATGGCCGTGAGTTTGCGCAGGCTGTTGTAGGCATTGCGCAAATGGGCGAGGGGCGAATTGGCCCAACTGCGGAGCATGGCTTCGCGCTGTTCGGGGCGGAGTCGGTGGAATGGCCGGAGCGGGCCCCGCCAAGTGAGGCCGAGCATGGGGCTGGAGAGCAAGCCGAGGAGTTGTTGGAACTGGGCGCGGTCTTCGGCTTTGAGTTCGGAGGTGAGGGCTACGATTTTTTCGGGGATGCCGAGGTCGCTGGCCGAGCGTGCCCAATAGCCGTCGGGGTCGTCGGCCTTTTCGATGGAGGGGAAGAAGGTGTCGCAGAGCGCGGCGAGGGAAGGGAGCATACTTGCCTTTGAACGATGAACTATGAAGGATGAACTATGAACGGCACGATGACCACAATGGCCCAATGACGAGATATGAACCGTCGACTGGCGACTTCGAACTTGAAGCCCTCGACTATTCCGTGTTTTTCCGCCATTTCTCCATCTGTTCGCGGGCGGGGTCGGAGAGCGTGGCGGGGTCGTATTCGAGTTTGGAAAGGATATCGAGTAGGGTGTTGATGCGGGCTTCGGTGTCGAAGAATTTGTTGACCACGGCCACGCGGCGGCTTTCCACGAGGCAATATCCGCTCTGAAAACTGCCTTTTTCGTAGCGGACGGTGTAGTCCAGTTCGTCGAACAGGGCTTCTATTTTTTTCAGGGTTGTTTGCGTGTAGCGCATATTGTGTCGGGTTGTTCGCAGCATTTTTGCTGGGCAAAAGTACCACGCTCGAAGCCCACGATGCTCGAAAGATTGGGTACGCCGCAATCCAAATTTTCAAATACGGAGGAAGTAAGGGACACTAAGGGTTTTGGATTGTGGTTACTTTCGCCGCGCTTTCGCCTGACGCAAAATGTACTTTATGCAATTCCCCGACCTGCTCTCCGACGCGCCCGAATCGCCCGTTTCCTTCCATTTTGAAGAGGTGGCGTTTGAACTGCCCGACGCGCAACTGCTGACGGATTGGCTGCTGGCGGTGGCCGAGGCCGAGGGCAAAGATTTTGTGGAACTGAACTACATTTTTTGCTCTGACGAACACTTGCGCCTGATGAACGTGGAGTTCCTGGACCATGATTATTACACCGATGTCATCACTTTCCCCTACGCGGAAGACGCGGTGCACGGCGATGTTTTTATCAGTTCGGAGCGGGTGGCCGACAATGCCCGGTCGCTCGGTGTGCCTTTCACGCACGAGCTATGCCGGGTGCTGGTGCACGGGGCGCTGCACTTGGCGGGCTATGTGGACAAAACCGATGCAGATGAGCGCGTTATGCGCGAGCGGGAGGATTTTTATTTGAAGGAAATCTCGGGATTGTGGGCGAAGGACAGAGCGGTTTGAAATTATCAAGACGCGTTTGGCTGATTGCTTGCCACTTTAGACCCCTAATTTTTCGCACATTTGCCCACCTAATTTTTCAAAAACCATCGGAAAGGGCAACGGCAAACATCGCGCCCCAGAAGGCTCGAACAGCGACTCAAGGGCTGAAACAAATCGCGTTTCGATGAAACTCCACCTTGGCGACAGCCTCAACTTCCTCTCCAAAATCACCCCGCGCCGCGCTTGGAATTTCGCCCAAGTGCTCGCTTCTTTTTATGTCGCAAAATGGACGCGCCGCCCGGTGCAGTGGGGCCTGCCGGTCACTGTCAGCATCGAACCGACCACAGCCTGCAACCTCCGCTGCCCCGAATGCCCCAGCGGGCTACGCGCTTTTAGCCGCGACACGGGCAATTTGAAAGAGGATTTTTTCCGCCGGGCCATCGAAGAACTTCACCGCGAGCTCCTTTACCTCATCTTTTATTTCCAAGGCGAACCGTACATCAATCCCAAATTTTTGGACATGGTGAAATTTGCCCACAGCAAAAAAATCTTCACCATCACGAGCACCAACGGCCATTTCCTTGACGACGACAACGCCCGCCGAACGGTAGAATCTGGCCTCGATCGGCTCATCATTTCGGTGGACGGCACCACGCAGGAAACCTACGAGCAATACAGAA
Organism: Saprospiraceae bacterium; assembly: GCA_046155725.1. Lineage (GTDB taxonomy): Bacteria > Bacteroidota > Bacteroidia > Chitinophagales > Saprospiraceae > M3007. The sequence goes on along the minus strand of JBJXFT010000235.1, from coordinate 13,489 downwards.
TCGGCGGCAAACTCGACACCGTGCTGCAAGGCGCGCGCAACATGGTGAAATGGAAAAAACGGCTGAAAAGCCGCAGCCCGCACCTCATTTTTCAATTCCTCGTGGTGCGGCCCAACGAACACCAAATCCCTGAAATCCGCCGGCTCGCCCGCGAAATCGGCGTAGACGAGGTAAAGTTGAAAACAGCGCAAGTGTATGATTACCAACACGGCAACCCGCTCATCCCGACGATTGATCGCTACGCCCGCTATCGCCAAATGCCCAACGGCGATTGGCGGGTGAAGCACGCGCTCACGCCGCATTGCTGGAAACTTTGGCACGCTTGCGTCGTCACTTGGGACGGCATCGTGGTGCCCTGCTGTTTCGACAAAGACGCGCAGCACCGCCTCGGCGACCTGAAAACCACACCGTTCCGAACCCTCTGGCACTCGTCGGCTTACTATGATTTTCGCCGTGCCATCCTTCGAGGCCGCGACCAGATTGACATTTGCCAAAACTGCTCGGAGGGCTGCACCGTTTGGGCTTAGCAATCAGTCAGGCCAATTTCTAAAAAATGCCAAACGCTCAACCATCGGAAGGGGCGACCACAAACCCCAGCCTCCGCCCGCACTTTTTTCGCCATCTGGCGCAAACTTCCCCTGCGCCGCTCGCCCTCGAAATCGAGCGAGCCGAAGGCTGTTGGCTCTATGGCCGCAACGGCGAACGCTGGCTCGACCTCATCGCGGGCATTGGCCCCAGTGTGCTCGGCCACCGCCACCCGCGCGTGCAAGCCAGTGTGCAGCAACAACTTGATTCCTATTGGCACACGCTCGTGTATGGCGAATTCGTGCTTGCGCCACAGGTGAGGCTTGCCCAATTGCTGGCTGAAAACCTGCCGGGCCCCGACTCGGTTTACCTCACCAACTCCGGCACAGAGGCCACCGAGGGCGCGATGAAACTTGCCAAGCGCGCCACGGGTCGGCCTCATTTTGTGGCTTGCCGCCATGCCTACCACGGCAGCACACAAGGCGCGGCCAGCCTGATGTGGCCCACGGATTTTACGGCAGCGTTCCAGCCCTTGCTGCCCGGTATCCGGCACATTGATTTCAACAATGACGAGGACTTGGCAGTGATTGACCGCCAAACTGCGGCGGTGGTGGTGGAAACTGTGCAAGGCGAAGCGGGTGTGATTCTCCCGCGCCCTGAATGGCTTTTGGCCCTGCGCCGACGCTGCGACGAGATGGGCGCATTGCTTATTTTGGACGAAATTCAGGCCGGGATGGGGCGCACGGGGCGGCTTTTTGCTTTTGAAAAATATGGCATCGTGCCAGATATCCTGCTGCTCGCCAAGGGCTTTGGGGGCGGAATGCCACTCGGCGCTTTTGTGGCGCGGCGCGAACTGATGCAAACGCTGACGCACGACCCGGTGCTGGGGCATATCACCACTTTTGGCGGCCATCCGGTGTGCGCGGCGGCGGGCCTGGCTACGCTGGAAATTTTGCTCGAAGGCGATTTGCTCGCCCAAGTGCCTGCGAAAGAAGCACTTTTCAAAAGCCTGCTGGTACACCCGGCCATCAGAGAAGTGCGCAGCGCGGGGCTTTGGCTGGCGGTGGATTTGGGCGACGCGGCGAAGGTGCAAAAGATGATTCAGCACTGCATCGGGCATGGTGTCATCACCGATTGGTTTTTGTTCAACGACCGCAGCCTGCGCATTGCGCCGCCGCTCCCTATTTCTGAAGAAGAAATCAGGTTTGCTTGTGCGGTGATACAAACAGGTTTAGATGGTTTAGATGGTTTAGAATGGTTTAGAATGGTTTAGAGCAGATTTGTTCTCTATCCTAAACTATCTAAACCTCTCTAAACCATTCTAAACCATTGCCTACATTTGCCCACATTTTCAGACATGGCAAAAGAGAAGAAAAAACCGAAGATCGAGATTTTGAACCGCAAGGCGGCTTACGAATTTTACTTCGTAAACGAGTTCGATGCGGGCATCATGCTCACGGGCACGGAGGTAAAAAGCATCCGCGACGGCAACGCCAACATGGCCGATGCGTACTGTATTTTTGAACATGGCGAACTGTGGGTGCGCAACCTCTATGTGGCAGAATACAAATACGGTACGGACGCCAACCACCTCCCGCGCCGAAACCGAAAACTGTTGCTCCGCCGACCCGAACTTCGCAAACTGGAGCGCGGCATCAAGGAAAAAGGCTCTACCATCGTGCCGTTCAAAATCTTTTTCAGCGAGCGCGGTTTTGCCAAAATGACCATTTGCCTCGCCCGTGGCAAAAAGACTTTCGACAAACGCGAGGTCATAAAAGACCGCGAGAACAAGCGCGAACTCGACCGCGTGAACAAAGCATATAAAGTACGATGAACTATGAACGAGGAACTATGAACGACACATGACGCATAGTTCCTCGTTCATAGTTCATCGTTTATAGTTCATCGTTTATAGTTCAAAACCATGGCAACAAAAAAAGTAAACAAAGCCAGCTTCCAATTCGGGGGCCAGACCATCAGCCTGAGTAAAAGCAAAACCCAAGCGGCTGTGCGCTACACGCCCGGCATGAAGCCCGTTCCCAAACGGAGGGCCGCCACCGCCGCTCCGGAGCAAATCCGCGATTATGAAGTCGTGACCGCCAAGCGCGGCATTGACCAAAAACTCGACGCGCTGCGGGCAAAGCCCGAAGTCTCGGTGGGCACCCACATTTGGTTCGTGGATGGCGACGAGGATTCGCCATTCATCCCCACCGGCTACCTTTACATCGAGTTCAAAGAAGGCACGGCGCAGGAAAAACAACAAGAGGTACTCGACGAATTCAAGCTCAGCGTGAGCCGAGTCGTCGGCCCTGAAGCCTACCGCGTGAGCACCACGCCCGACTCGCCCAACCCTGTGAAGTGCGCCATGCTGCTGCAAAAAAAGCGCATCGTGAAAATCGCCGAGCCAGATTTCATGACAAAACCCGTGACGGGCGATTTCTCTCCGCCTTCCGGCAAATTCATCAACAGCCAATGGCACCACGAAAACTCGGGCGGCCAAATCCCCATCATTGACATCCCCAACGCGGTGTTCGGCACCAGCCATTTCAGAAAAGGTGCAGATGCGAAAGTGCGCGCTGCGTGGGAAGAATTGCAGGGCCTCGGTTCAAAAGCCATCAAAATCGCGGTGATTGACACGGGCTTCGACTGCGAACACCCCTCGCTGCGCGGCGACGGCACCAAAATCCGAAACACTTTCAACGCTGGCAACCGCACTGCGGATGTCTCGCCGTGGTTTCAAGCACAAGATGGTTCCTGGGGCGTTTTCAGTCACGGTACTTCTTGCGCTGCCGTAGCCGCCGGGGCTTGGGATTCGCAAGGAGTGCTCGGCGCTGCGCCCAATGCCCGCATCATCCCCATCAAACTCGACATTCTCTCGGACGATGCCATCCAAAAAGCATTAGAGCACGCGCTCCTGAATGGTGCGGACATCATTACTTGCAGCCTCGGCTTTCCCAAGCCTGTGCCGCTTTCCACCTACGTTTCCAACTACATCAGCCGCGTGGTGCGGGAGGGCCGCAATGGCAAGGGGCTGCCCATTTTCATGGCTGCCGGAAATGCCAACCCCGCTTCCAACAACGTGCCGCGCCAAGTCAGCGACTTCGCCGCGCACCCCGACGTGATGTGCATCACGGCCTCGAACAGTCTGGACGAATCTTCATCCTACACTTTTTTTGGCCCCAACGCCTTCCTTTGCGCCCCTACCAATGGCAACGACGGTGTGGGCATAACTACTGCCACCGTTCGTGCCGACGGCGATTCGCTGGAACACGTTTACACCAGTCGGTTTGGTGGCACTTCGAGCTCGACTCCGCTCGCAGCAGGCGTTTGCGCCCTACTGCTTTCGGCCAATCCAGACCTCACGCTCAGCGAAATCCGCGACATCCTGCGCCGTTCGGCGGACAAAATCGGGAGCGGCTACGATGCCAACGGACGTTCGCCCAAATTGGGCTATGGTCGCCTCAATGCCCTGAGAGCGGTGCAAATGGCTTCCGGCGGAAGTGGAAGCGGCAGTGCTGGGAACAACAACAGCGGCAGCGGGCAAGGAGGGGGGACGGGAACTGGTGGTGGCGGGCAGACCGCTACCCAACGCGGCAAGGTCACTTCCAAATTCCTCAACGTGCGCACAGGCCCCGGCACTTCCAACCCAAAAGTGGCGGAGTTGCAAAAAGGGGACATCGTGAACTTGTTTGAAAAAGTGGGCGGCTTTTGGCGCGTCGGCAATGGGCAGTTTGCCAGTGCCGATTTTATCCAGGTCATTGCCACCAATGGCGCGCCGGCAGCCGGAACGCGAAAAGGAAAGGTCACCTCTTCGTTCCTCAATGTGCGCACAGGCCCCGGCACTTCCAACGCCAAAGTGGGCGAATTGAAAAAAGGGGCTACGGTCAGTATTTTCGAGACCAGCAGCAATGGCTGGCATCGCATCGGCGACAAAAGGTGGGTGATTGGGTCGAATGTGCAGGAGGCGTGAGTAACAACCAATTGCCTAAAGCCTTGGCAATGCGGCGATGCGCTTTGGGCGTGTCGCCGCATTTTTTACTTTTGCAGCACAGATACGATACCGATGATAAAAGAACTTAGCATCAGAAACTTCCGAAGCATCCGCGAAGCTACGCTGGAACTGGGCCGCTTCACGGTGCTGACGGGCGCGAACAACAGCGGCAAGAGCAGCGTACTGTATGCCTTGCAAGTGTTGAAGAATGTGGTGACGAATCCGAACCGATCGGTGGATGAGTTGCTGAATTTGGGGTTTTTGAATTTGGGGGGGATGGAGAATTGTGTTTTTCGGAGTGACAATAACCTAACTACCCAACTCGGCATTTCTGCAGCAGCTAACTTTGAAGGCTACCGCTTACATACCAGTTATGAACTGACGATGGGCGCAAAGGAAAACTCATTGGGGATATCGTTGATAGAGCCAAAAAAGGAAAGCGCACTTTTGAAAGTGAGTTTTCCATACCTAGGGAATAAGAATGCTTCCCTAGGCATAGGAGATTGGAACGGCCTCACGACGAGACAATTATTTTCTGATTCTGGTCTCATTGAAGAAGGTGCGGATTTGCCTGTCAAGTCGCTAAGCCAAACAGATGTTATCCCTACCAGTCGAGGGTTTTATAAACCCATTTTCAACACCACCCCCCTCAACGGCCAAATCTACACCGAAGACGAAGTGGCTACGCTGCTCGCCATTGACAAAGATGTGCAATCAAAAGTCGCCTACTATTTTGAAAAAATAACAGGCAAGCGCTTCAGCATTTCCATCCAGCCGGGCATGGGCTTTTTCTATATGCAGGTGCGCGAGGCGGATGGTTCGTTTTCTACCGAACTGGTCAATCAAGGTATGGGCATGAATCAAATTGTATTCTTGCTCGCCAAAATCCTTTACGGCAAAAACCGCCTCATCTGCATTGACGAGCCGGAAATCCACCTTCACCCTTCGCTCATTGAGCAGTTTGTGCGAGTCTTAGTAGAGATTGCTGAAAAGGAGAACAAGCAGTTCATCTTTTCCACGCACAGCGAGCATTGGCTGCTGTCGTTGCTGGCTGAAGTGAACGATGGCAAACTCGCCGCCGATGACCTCAAAGTTTATTACCTCCAGAAAAATGATCAAGAAACCAACGTCGAACAGCAACAAGTGATGCCCAACGGACAACTCGAAGGCGGCTTGAAAAATTTTATGGAATCCCAGATGCGCCTCGCCGAGCGTTTCTTTGATACTACAACCGCCTGAAAACCATCATGGAATTCGTCATCAACGAGTGGTACTTGGACTGGCACACACCAGGTGCTATCTCTGAGGAACAGCGCAAGGCGCGTGTATTCATGCGCTGGCTTCTCAAAAGCGAGCACCGTATAGTTGTGTTGAAAAATTGCGATTTTACTCAAAAGCTAAATCGCTTTCGGCGTGATTTTGACTATCACCCAATGTGTGGCATTCAACTAAAAATCTTTTTCACCCAGATTTTTATGAACGCTGAAAAATGCCGGATTGTGGATGCGCCACCTGAGTTGCCGCCCGAAATCGAAGCAATCTTGAACCGACCATCAGAATCTCCATTGACAAATATCGAAAGCGACCGCTATCTTTTTGAATCCGCCGAAACCACCGAAGAAAAAATCATTGTGACCACCGACACAAAGTTGATGGCCCATTTCGAGGGCAATGGTCGTTACCAACTCTGGAGTGTTGAGGAACTGATAGCAAACTTTGAAATTGAATAGCCTATTCGTGCGCTGACGCAAGGTGTTGTCGCTGGATGCGCACGGCACTTTTCCAAAAGTGGCACTTCTGCCCCACTCGAATGTACCGAGAAGACTTTAAATTGAAGGACTACGCCATGCAAGAAAAACTGACCAAACTGCTCGAAATACTTCTCTCTCCCGACTACGAGAAGGCCATCACCTATCTGCTCGTGATGCACCAGACCGACCGCCAATTCAAGGCCGCGTGTGTGCCGCTTGCCGACGACCCGTTTATTGACCTGGCCAAAGAGAGCATCGGCAAAACCATCTTCAAAACGACTCGGCCAAAGTTTGGCGGTCAAGAATTCATGGAATACCCCCCCGCAGGCTTGGTGCATGGAGCCATGGTTTTGGAAGGCTGCAATGTGATGTTCGTTTTTTTCCGGGAGCACAGCATGGGCGTGGCGGCCATCTACCAACCCAATGGCACGCGCCACTACCTCCGTGTCACGAAATTAGCCGAAGGCGACCTGCCCTTGACTGGCGGGGTTTTCGTTCCGAACGACGGGAGCGTGAATTGACACAAAAAAGGGGCGGCTCAATTGAGCCGCCCCTTTTTTGTGTCAATCTTCGCTGTCCGCCGGTGACCCTATTTCCGGCACATGGGAACTCTCGCCGGGTGTGGGGTTGGGGTCAGAGAAAGGTCGTTTGCCGATAATGGCTTCGAGGTCGGCGCGGTGCAGCACCTCCTTTTCCAGCAGCGCCTTCGCCAGCGCGTCGAGTTGCTTGCGTTTGTCTTTGAGCATTTTTTTGGCGCGCTTGTACTCATCGTCAATCATATTCTTCACCTCTTGGTCAATGAGATAAGCCGTCTGTTCGGAGAACGGGCGGTTGAACGACTCGTTGAGCATGGAGTAGTAGGACACGTTGCCCACTTTTTCGCTCAGGCCGTAATTGACGATCATGTCATAAGAAAGGCGCGTGATATGGTCCAAGTCGCTTTGCGCGCCGGTGCTGATTTTGTCGAACACCACCGATTCGGCGGCGCGCCCGCCGAGGGTCATGCAAATGTCGTCGAGGAGTTTTTCCTTCCGTGTGATGTACTGTTCCTTGGGCAAATACTGCGCATAGCCCAGCGCAGCCAAACCGCGCGGCACGATGGTCACTTTCACCAGCGGGTGCGCGTGTTCCAAAAACCAGCCACAGATAGCATGGCCAGCCTCGTGGTACGCAATGATCAGTTTTTCCTCCGGGCTGATGATCTTGTTCTTTTTTTCCAGCCCACCGATCACCTTGTCGAGCGCGTAGTTGAAATCGTCCAAGTCCACCGCCGTTTTTTCGCGGCGGGCAGCGATGAGCGCGGCCTCGTTGCACACGTTGGCAATGTCGGCGCCCACAAAACCGGGCGTCATTTCTGAAAGTGTGATGGCCAACACTTCGGGCGAGACCTTGATGTTTTTCATGTGCACCTCGAAAATCTGCGCGCGGCCATTCAGGTCGGGTCTTCCGATGCCGATTTGACGGTCGAAACGGCCTGGGCGCATGAGGGCATGGTCGAGGATGTCGGGGCGGTTGGTGGCGGCCATGAGTATCACGCCCTTGTCGGTCGGGAAGCCGTCCATTTCCACGAGAAGTTGGTTGAGCGTGTTCTCGCGCTCGTCGTTGCCGCCTTGCACCGCGCCGCGCCCACGGGCACGCCCGATGGCATCTATTTCGTCAATAAAAATGATACACGGGGCTTTTTCGCGGGCTTGGCGGAAAAGGTCGCGCACACGGCTGGCTCCTACGCCTACAAACATTTCCACAAAATCAGAACCTGAAATGGAGAAAAACGGGGCGTTGGCTTCGCCTGCCACGGCTTTTGCCAGCAGGGTTTTGCCTGTGCCGGGAGGCCCGACGAGGAGTACGCCTTTGGGGATTTTTCCGCCCAAGACGGTATACTTTTTTGGGTTTTTTAGAAAGTCAACCACTTCCATCACCTCTTCTTTTGCCTCGTCGAGGCCAGCCACGTCGGCGAAGGTGATGTTCACTTTCGAGTTGCTGTCAAAGAGCGTAGCCTTTGATTTTCCGATGTTGAACAGTTGCCCGCCGGGGCCGCCGGGGCCGCCGCCCATGCGCCGCAGGATAAAAATCCAAAGGCCGATGAAGATGAGGATGGGCAGGCCGAAATTGACCATCACCGCATTCCAGTTGATGCGGTCTTCAATCTTCATTTCTACGGGCTGCTGTTTTTTCTCTTTCAGGATTTGCTCGTTGAGTTTATCCATTTTGGACGATGCCACCTCGACGCTGCCGATGTTCATCACATAGTGTGGCTGGTCGGTGTTGAACAGCGATTTTTTTGACGCCTTCACTTTCGTGGCGTGTTCGGCCGCTTCGAGCGAATCCTTCTTGATATAGATGTAAGCCTCTTTTGGATTTACTACGATGAAGCGCTCGACATGGCCTTTTTTGGCCCATTTTTCAATGTCGGCCCAACTCGCTTTCTCCGTTTTGCCCGAAAACTTGGTTAACTGCAAAGCCAGCAGCCCCAGCCCGATGAGGATGAACACCCACATAAAGTTGAAGCGCGGCATCCCGTTGCCTTCGCTGTTCTCTTCGGGGCGCCGCTGTTCGGGCGATTCGTCTTTTTTCTTGTTCTCTTCCATTATTATAGTGGTGGAAAAATTTGAGCGTCAGGAAAGCTTTGACACCTTTTTGAAAGTTGTCAAAGTTTGGTTGCGGCCTACACCTCGCCAAACTCCGTCACGTCTGCGTCGCTCCAAAGGTGTTCGAGTTCGTAGAAATCGCGGGTTTCAGGGTGGAAAACGTGTACGACTGTGTTGAAATAGTCCATCAAAATCCACTTAGAGTTGCTCGAGCCCTCTGTGTGTGAGGGCGCCGTTTCGAGTTCTTCCTTTACCTTTTTGTGGATGCTGTCGGTGATGGCCTTGACGTGGGTGTTGGAATCGCCCTCGCAGATGATAAAAAAATCGGCAGGCGCGTCGCCAAGTTTTCGCAAGTCAAGCTGCACGATTTTTTTGCCTTTTTTGTCGCGGATGCCCTCAACGATGAGGTGGTTGAGGTGTTCGAGTTGCGGCTTTTTTGAAAGCCGGGTGGGAATGCTGACCAAATTTGAAAGGTATTTTTTGTGATTACTTTAGCAGCGAATTGCGCCAATTTTCAGGAACGAGTTCTAATGTTCGTGCGTGTTTGTGGCAACCCGAAGCAGTTAATTTTTTAAATTTCAGATTCAAAGGTAGCAGAAAAGGCGGTTATTGCGCCCCTTCCATTTCAGAAGTGCCATGTCAAACACCCTCTTTATAGGAAAGGTTTTGCACCGTTTTGAGGAATTGCCTTCCACAAACGATTGGGCCGCCGAAACGCTGTCAAAAACCAAGCCGCCCGAAGGAACCGTAGTCAGGGCTGACAATCAGACAGACGGGCGTGGGCAACTTGGCAGTCATTGGCATAGCGCAGCGGGCGAAAACCTCCTCCTCAGCATTATCCTCTATCCCACTTGGCTCGAAGCGCAGGCACAGTTTTATCTCAGCATGGCCGTGGCGCTTGCCCTGCGGGACACGATTGGAATACGGAATGCGGAATGCGGAATGCGGAATCACGCTCGGCAAATTCCGCATTCGCCATTCCGCATTCCGCATTCCATCAAATGGCCAAACGACCTCTACCTCCATGACAAAAAAACCGCCGGTATACTTATCCAAAACACACTTGTCGGTTCGTGCTTGCAATCCGCCATTATCGGTATTGGGCTGAACGTCAACCAAACCACGTTCCCTCCTGACCTGCCCCACGCGACTTCGTTGGCATTGGCCTTCGGCCAAAAACTTGACTTGGACGAGGTGGCAGAAAGGCTTTTTGAATGTTTGGAACAACGGTATCTGCAATTGAAAGCTGGCCACCGGTCAGCCATAAAAGCCGAGTACGAACAACACCTCTGGCGGCGCGGCCAGCCTTCGCGCTTTGTGCGCAGTTCCGACGGCTCGGAACTATCGGGCATCATCCTCGGTGTTACAGAGCAGGGGCTGCTGCGCGTGGAGATGGAGCGCGGCGTGGAGGATTTTGAACTGAAACAGTTGAAATTTGTGCTGTAAGACAAGAATCGTCTACCCAGCCCCGCAACTTTGACTATTCAATGCCATTTGTCCAAGGCCTTGTGCTCGTACCGTTCCATCTGTGAAAGCAAGTCAGGGATAGTTTCAGCACTGATGCAGAGGCGGCGGTTTTGTTCTTTGAGGAAGCCGTTTTCCACCATCGTGTCGAGCATCTGAATGAGCGGGGTGTAGTAGCCGCGCACATTGAGCAGGCCGATAGGCCTTTGATACTGCCGGAGTTGGGCGAGGGTGAGCGCCTCGAAAAGTTCGTCCATGGAGCCATAGCCGCCCGGAAGCGTGATGACTCCATCGGTACCTCGGATGAGCAGGTCGCGCCGTTCGGACATGGTGTCTACCACAATCATGTCTTTCACGCCGGGGTGGCCAAGTTCGAGGCTGTTGAGTTGGTGGGTGATGATGCCCGTGATAGGGCCGCCCTCAGCCAGCACCGCGTCGGCGAGCGCACCCATGAGGCCCACGCTGCCTCCGCCAAAAACGACCCGGATGTTGCGCTGGGCGAGGGTTTTTCCGAGTTCGGTCGTGGCTTCCACGAACCAAGGGTGCGCGCCTTTGTTAGCGCCACAATAAACTGCGACTGATTTCATAAGACAGGATGCATTATTTTTACCGCGCAAACCTCGCATATTTTTACTCAAACCGATTCGCACATGAACATTCTACGCCCAGCACTTTTCGCGCTTGCCCTTTTCGCTTTCTTTTCTTGCAACAAAGCCAAGGCACCCGTCGAGCCTGACCCTGTTTTCGAACTGTTCGTCAAAAACGATTACTTCGAGATTCAGGCCAGATACGCGCTCTTTATTTCCAACGAAGATGGAGAAACGCTGGCTTTCCGTTGGCTGCCGGGCGAAGACACTGCCCACATCCAAGTGCCGGCAAGCCTTCCAGCAGACCGCTTCGACTGCACCATCTTGAGGGTGACAACCCTCGAAGCCCCCGGCACGGGCTTGAAGGACACATCGCTCAGCCTCACCACTTACACCAATCTGCCAAGCGGGCAGCAGATCAATCTCCGCGACCTGTATTTCCATCAGGCCACCACTATGAAGTTCACGCTCACAGGTTTTACGTCGCTCGATTCGATCGTGGTGCCCGATGGCCTTGCGCTTTCGCGACCGCAGGCGAACAACAATTATTACGGCGAATATTTGGTGAACAACACGGGCCGGTGCTGGATACGCCTGCTCGTCAACGGAGAGCCTTTTTGGCGGTTCTTGGTTTTGAAGAATGTGGGTAAAACGCTGGATGTCAACACGATTGACGTTTCGCAACTGCTTTCGAGCTTTGCCGCGCCGCTCCCGATGCAATTGCCTTTTCTGACCACTTGGCAATACAAACTTGATGCTGCGGTGGACACTTCGCGGCTGGAGTTTTTCCCGCTTAGCGACTACGTCCGCGCGCCCGGAGGGGTGGTGCCAGTGTACAATTCGGTACAGGTTTTCGAGCCAGTCAACAACGATGTCTTTGACCCCAGTCGCCCTTACATTGACCTTTTTCGCCTCCAAACAGAGGGGCCTGCCGGCGTTGCGGACGGCTACACTTATTTGAGCGACAATTTTTACTCAGCCGTACCCACTTCGCTGGCGCAGCCTTCATTTGACCTTGCCCCTACCATACTCGCCAACAACCGCTCTGTTGCCGTGACATGCACGGGCGATTTTGACTTGCTGGCTTTTTCGCGCCTGCGCTCTGGCACGCCCCGCATCAATTGGGAGGTAGTAACCAAACCCGAAGTCGGCATTGTGCTCTACCGCTTGCCCGACGTGCCGAAGGCTTTGGGCGATTTGTACCCGACGTTGAAAATCTATGACTTCAACACTTCGGTGCGTGCCCGCGCAGAAAACTACGAACGGCTGAACTACGAAGATGCCTTGCACCAACGGCTCCTGAATGCCGACCCGCTCTGGAAAGCACGGGCTGGCTATTTAGGCAGAGAGGAGGGTTTTTAGGTCTAATGCCGCAGGAAGCGAATGGCCCATCGAACAGCTGAGCAATCGAATAATAAGGCCCTCGCCAGCAGCCGACGAAAACCGCCGCGCAGGTTTTGCCGTTGGTATTCTGAAAACCTCTACTTTTGAAATCTAAATACCGCCACCATGCTGCGCTCGATTTTATCTCTCCTGTTTTTAGCCGCCATAACCCTCGAAGGCCGCGCACAGATTGCCCCGAAAGAAGAAGTGGGCTTTCTTTACAATCGCGAAACGACTTTCAACATTCGGTTCGCCACCAACCGAAGTTTTGGCTTTGGCGTGGAGCGTGGCCGCTTGCGCACCTACAACAAAACCAAGACCATGGGCCTCGGCATCAGCGAGATAAAGCACCCAAAAGAGCAAAAGCAAAATGCCGCGCCAGGCGGCCGCCGGTCTTCGCGGCCATTTGTGTATGGCAAGCGTAACAGCCTTTTTGTGCTGCGCGCCGGCTGGGGGGCGAAGCGGTATTTTTCCGAAAAAGCCAAGCAAAAGGGTGTGGCAGTGGGCATGAGTTATTCCATCGGGCCGTCGCTTGGGCTTTTGAAACCCTACTATTTGGCGCTCAACCTCGAAGGCCCCGCCGGCACAGGGCGTACCGTTTTGGCGAAATATTCGGAACGAAACCACGACGATTTCCTCAACAACTCCAAAATCTTGGGTGCCGCCCCTTTCACGCGGGGCTTCAGCGAAATTTCCTTCCTCCCTGGCGGCACTGCCAGCATCGCCTACCACATGGACTGGGGCGCCTTCGACGAAATGGTGAAAGCCATGGACATCGGTTTTGTGGTAGATGTTTTTGCCCGCAAAGCGCCCATCTTCGTCGGCGCGGAACAGAACCAACAGGTGTTCTTCAACTTCTTCCTAAATTTGCAGTTTGGTAAGCGGAAATAAAATCCAAAAGTATGCAGAGCGCACAAGAGATTAAAACCACCCTGCAATCGGCCAAGCCATTGCTAATGGCAAGGTATCCCATTGAATCTATGGCTCTCTTTGGGTCTTATGCTCGCGGAGAAGCCACCGAGCAGAGCGATGTGGACATACTGGTTGAGTTCAATGGGAGCATCGGTTGGCAATTCCTGACGCTTGCAGACGAATTGGAACAAATGCTTGGCCTCAAGGTAGACTTGGTTTCGCGGCAAGGAGTAAAACCCCGTTATTTCGAGGTTATTCAGAAAGACTTGATTTATGTCTGAACGCTCC
>JBJXFT010000214.1:0-3515 GCA_046155725.1 Saprospiraceae bacterium | reverse complement strand
GCGAGTGCTTTTTGCGCCCGCTCGTCATTCCCCAAAATAGCCAATGCTTCTTCGGGTGTAGGCAGCGCGGGCAAGCCAGCCAATTGGCCCAAGTTATTTCCCGTCAGCACCTTGCTGTGCCGAATCGCCGCAGGCAGCCCATCAAAGCCGATGCCGATGCTGGTCACTTCCTGCACGATTTCCTCGATGGCCGCCCCGCTTGCGCGGACGTAGTAAAACCGCCCCATACGCCCCATCAGGTCAATCTTGTTCGGGTCAATGCGCCCCTTGTCGTTCAGGATTTCTTCGGCGATGTGCATCATCACGATCTTGCAGAAGATCAGGTTTCCCGCGCCGCCGCCCTCGCCGAGCGGCAATATCTTGTCCACCACGCACTCCATCTGCACGGGGCTTTCGGCCACTCGGAACGGGCGCACCCGCTCGCTGGGCAATGGGGTGAACCCTGCTTTGCGAAACTCGTCCACCTCCGCACCGTACTCGATGCTCGCCACCGCCATTTGGCGCGAGATGCTGTGCGACACCACGTTGATGACCACCTCGCCGGTGTCTTCCACGTTTTTCAAAGTGTCCTTCGTAGTGTTGTTCGCCACCCGGCGGTTGGAGGAAAAAATCAGGATGGGCGGGTTGCTGCTGAAGGCGTTGAAAAAACTGTACGGCGCGAGGTTCGGCACCCCATCGGAACTGATGGTGCTGGCAAACGCGATGGGTCGGGGCGCCACCGCCGCCAAAATGTATTGGTGCAAATCCTTCGTGGCGATTTGCGTCGGGTCAATGCTGAGCATAACGGGGAGGGTTTGATGGTTTGGAGGTTTGATGGTTTGGGGGTTCGCGAGTTCAGCGTGGCGACTCAATAACTCAATAACTCAATAACTCAATAACTCAATAACTCAATAACCCAATAACCCAATAACTCAATAACTCAATAACTCAATCCGCAACTCACGACTTTGGCTTGGTCGGTGCGGGCGCACTGGCGTGGTAGTCGCGTTGAACGCGCTGGGCGTAATCGTCCAAAAGTTCGATGACTCGCTCGCGCTTTTTCGACTGCACGATGAGGCCCACGTGGTGTTCCTTCTCCGTCATTCGCCACGCGATTTCCGGGTCTTTGAACTGGCTCGTGTCGGGCCATTCCTGCCGCGCCAGCGAGACGATGATGCCCGCATAGTCGTTGCGCACTTTGGGCATTTGATACTTTTCGCCAGCAGCCACGGCGGCTTCGAGCCGCGCCCATTCGTACCAAAGGTTCAGCCCCGAAGAGCATTCCACCATTTCGGCCAAATGCGCTCCGCCCACGCGGCAGGAGGTTTCGAGGAAATAAAACTCGCCCGTTTCGCGGTTTTTGATGAATTCGGTGTGGCTCGCGCTGTACTGCATCCCGAACGCAGCCATCACATCGGCGGTCAGTTTGAGGAGTTTTTTCTCGTCGTCAGAGCCAAAGGGCACCACCGCGCTGCGGAAAATGCCGCCCCCGTGCGCCACCTCGAAAGGCGTGGAGAGGTACTGCGAAGCGCGTGAAAAGACAATTTTGCCCCCTTCGGAAAGCGCGTCCACATGGTACACGTCGCCGGGCTTGAACTGCTCCACGAGGTAATGGTGGCGTTCGCCGCCGAGCGTTTCGAGGTGCGCCCAGAGTTCTTGGGCAGTTTGGATTTTTTTCATGCCCGTGGCGGAGGCTTGTCCGCGCGGCTTCACGATCCAAGGAGCGGCCACGGTGTTGGTAAAATGCCTGATGTCCGCGTCGTGGAAAAGCGGTGCAAAAGCCGGCACCGGGATGCCCGCGTCGCGCGCCTCGATGCGCATGGCGAGTTTGTCGCGGAAGTGGCGGGCCGTTGTCTGGCCCATGCCGGGGATGCGGAAATGCTCGCGGAGGTACGCGCCTTTCTCCACATCAAAATCGTCGAGCGACACGATGCGGTCTATCTTTTTGTTGCGCATGAGCCATGCCAGCCCGGAGGCCGTGTCCTCCATGTTCCACTCGTTTTCGGCGTTTTCCTGCACATAAAAAATGTCGTCGAGCGCATCGAGCGCCCAAGGCT
Source organism: Saprospiraceae bacterium (assembly GCA_046155725.1). Classification (GTDB taxonomy): domain Bacteria; phylum Bacteroidota; class Bacteroidia; order Chitinophagales; family Saprospiraceae; genus M3007. The sequence goes on along the minus strand of JBJXFT010000214.1, from coordinate 1,479 downwards.
TGTCGTCGTGTTTTTTGGAGGTGACGAGGTAGACCGTCGCGCCGGTGGATTTCATGCCGCGCAAAAAATCGTTGCCTTTGAAATAACTGGCGATGCAGAGGAAGGAGGGTTTGCTCATGACCGTTGACTTTTGACCGTTGACTGTTGACCGTTGACTTTTGACTTTTGACTGTTGACTGTTGACTGTTGACTGTTGACCGTTGACTTTTGACTGTTGACTTTTGACTGTTGACCTTGGGCTGTTGGCGATTTTATCGTTGGACAAATGACTGAAAAAGTTTTCAATCAAGTGGGGCGAAATTTAGTGCCTATCCGAAAATTTCTCACCAGTTGGCGAAGCCACGTTTACTAAACCTTGGAGGTTTAGTAAACGTATCGTCGCGCGGGTTTTTGGATAGGTGCTTATTTCGCCCTTTGCCCACCGTAAGCGACGAAATAAATTTCGACCCACCCATTTTGCAAATTCAAGAATCAGTATACTTTTGTGAGTGATTGCTCACTTTTAAAAATGACAAACAAAGAGATCATCCTCCAAACGGCCCTCCAACTCTTTGGCGAACAAGGCTATGACCGAACGCCCACGAGCCAAATCGGCAAACAAGCGGGTGTGTCAGAAGGCTTGATTTTCAGACACTACGGCAACAAGGCCGGGCTTCTGGCGGCCATTATCCAAGAAGGCTTGGCGCACATTGCCGCCACGATGCAGCCCTATTCCGAGCCTGCCGCCGACCCGCGCGAAGCCATTCTCCAACACATCCAACGCTCGCTGACGGCCATTCGGGAACACGAAAAATTCTGGCGGCTCGCCACCAAAGTGCGCTTTCAAAGCACGGTGCAAGAAATAGCGGGAGCGCAAATCGAAGCGGTCAACCAGTTCATCGTGCAGCATCTGGCCGACAATTTCCGGAGGCTCGGCGCGGAGGCGCCAGCGCAAGAGGCGCTGCTGCTGTTTGCACTCCTTGACGGCGTGTGCATTCATTGGCTGCAAGACCCCACCGATTATCCAATAGATGAAATGAAAAATCTACTCATAAAAAAATACAAGCATGCCTACTTCTGATTGGGTCAACCGCGACCTCTTCCCTTTCCAATCTCGCTTTGTCGAGATTGACGGCCACCAGATGCACTACATAGACGAAGGCGCTGGCCCGGTCATCCTTTTTTCCCACGGCACGCCCGAATGGTCGTTCGGCTGGCGCGACCTGGTGCGCGGCCTGCGCGGCCGGTTCCGCTGCGTCGCGCCCGATCTGCTGGGCATGGGCCTTTCCGACAAGCCTGCAGATGCCGACTACTCTTGCGCCGCCCATGCCGCGCGGCTGGAAAAGTTGGTGGAAAAGTTGGGCCTCACCGAAGTCAACATCGTCGCCAACGACTTTGGCCTCGCCATCGGGCTGAGTTACGCCATCCACCACCCTGAAAATGTGCGGCGCATCAGCATCTTCAACGGCTGGATGTGGCGCTTGGACACCGACCCGCACT
>JBJXFT010000283.1:0-5601 GCA_046155725.1 Saprospiraceae bacterium | reverse complement strand
AGACCAGACTCTTTCAGTTTTGAATACAAAACCGGTATGTCATCAACATGTTCGACTTTCATCCCGCGAGGCTACGCCAATTCTCGAAACCGAGCGGAAAAATGGTCGAAATGTGAGTTCATAGTTCCTCGTTCCTCGTTCATCGTTTCAAAAACATTGACAATGAAGAATTTCAAATATCTCCTCTCTCTTTTGCTCATCGTCGCAGCAGCCAACGGCTGCCAGAAGTTCGACGATCTCCAAGCCGACCCCAATCGCTCCACTACCGTACCGCCCTCGCTCGTGTTGCGCGGTATTTTGAAGGATATGTACAACGCCCCTTGGAGCGACGAACAGCGCTGGAACCAATACTGGTGCTCCAACTACAACTACTATGACCACAACGAATACTGGACCGGCAGTGCCAGCCTGCGCTTCACCACGCTGAAAAACGTGCAGAAAATGGAAGACGAAGCCGCGCGCATCGGCCTTCCTGAGGTGAATGCCTACAGCTCGCTCGGCAAGTTTTTCCGCGCCTATTTCTACTACGACATGACGGTGAAAGTGGGCGACTTGCCGCTTTCGCAGGCTTTGCTGGGCGCCGAAAACATCGCGCCCGCTTACGATTCGCAGAAAGATATTTTCAAACAAATCCTCGCTTGGCTGGAAGAAGCCAACACACAACTCGGCAGCCGCATCTCTGCCGCCGACAATACGCTGGAGGGCGATATCTACTTCGACGGCGATTTGCGCCAATGGCAGAAAGCCGTCAATGCGTTCAAATTGCGCGTGCTCGCGCAATTGAGCAAAAAAGAGGGCGAAGCCGACCTGAACGTGAAGCAGGAATTTTCCAAAATCATCGGCGACTTGGCCAAGTACCCGCTCATGCAAAGCAATGACGACAACCTCCAGTTCGTGTTCAACAGTGTGACCGACAAGTACCCGTTCAACCCCGACAACTTTGGCTTCTACGCCGACCGCTACAACACCTCGGCTACCTACGTCAGCACCTTGGCTTCGCTGCAAGACCCACGGGTGTTCGTCGTGGCCGAGCCAGCCGCCGCCAAGCTTGCGGCAGGATTCACGGCAGCAGATTTTGAAGCTTACGTTGGCGCACCCTCTGACGAGGGCTTGGATGCCATGGCGACCAAAGTACAGGGCGGCGAATACTCCCGCATCAGCAAAGCCCGCTTTTTCAGCAGCTACGAAGGCGAGCCAAGCATTCAGATCGGTTATGCCGAAATGTGCTTCAGCATCGCTGAGGGCATCAATCGCGGCTGGGCCAGCGGCGACGCAAAGGTTTGGTACGACAAGGGCGTGACCGCCAGCATGGAATCCTATGGGGTCGGGGCAACAGAAATTGCTGCTTACCTCGCCCGCTCATCTACTGCGTACAAAGGCAACAACGCGGATGGATTGGCTCAAATCCTGACGCAGAAGTACCTCGCTTTGTCGCAGCACAGCGGGCTGGAAGGCTACTACAACTGGCGGCGCACGGGCATCCCAATGTTCTTCCAAGGCGGCCCCGGCACGGGAAACTCTGGCGTGATACCCCAGCGTTTCCTGTACCCGACCAGCGAGCGCGACAACAACACGGACAATTATGAGGCTGCGCTTCTGAGCCAGTTCGGAAGCACCGCCGAGAGCATCAACGACAAACTTTGGATCGTGAAGTAAGAGCCGCCATTGGGAGCCAACAGGCAACCCATCAGGCGTGACCGCAGCGCATACCAGACTTCATACAAAATAGAGTTTAGTTTAGTGGGAAAACGGCGCAAAGCCGTTTTCCCTTTTTTAAAGAACATGATGAATCCAGAACAAACAATCGCTCAGGTTTTGTCCACATTCCGCGAACGCGGCCACGAGGAATATCACGGCGAGCCTGTGAGCCAACTCGAACACGCTGTGCAGGCCGCCGAATTGGCCCAAGAAGCCTACCCCAAGGATCCCGAATTTATCCTCGCGGCTTTCCTTCACGACTTTGGCCATCTCTGCGAAACGGAGGCGGGCGATATGGACGGCTACGGTACCTGGGACCACGATGCGGTGGGCGCGCGAGCGCTGCGGAGCCTGGGGTTTTCAGAAAAAATCGCCAGACTCGTCGCCAACCATGTCCAAGCCAAGCGCTACCTCGTCAGCACTGACCCGCTTTACTTCGCCGAGCTCTCTGCGGCAAGCAAAATCACTTTGATAAAACAGGGTGGGTTGCTTTCGCCCGAAGAACAAAGGCTTTTTGAACAAGACCCCTTGTTTGAGCGCTACATCGCCCTGCGCCGCCTCGACGAGCAGGCGAAAATGACGGGACATCCCGCGACCGATTTATCTTGGTTGGAAGATTTGATGCGCGAGCATTTTGCTGCCGATTCTCTCTAAGTGCCTATCGGAAAACCGGCCCGGAGCTACGTTTACTAAACCTTGGAGGTTTAGTAAACGTAGCTCCGTCAGCTGGTGAGAGGTTTTCGGATAGGCTCAAAATGCCGGCATCTTAGCTTTGTGGAGTTATGTTTTGTTTGTGGGGAAGAAATAGTAGCCACTCAAAACCGCACCCCCAGCGTAGCAAATACCGACCTGCCGTAGCCGTTCGCGCCAGAACCGTGCGTGCGGTAATCCTGATCGAACAGGTTGAGCGCCGTCAAGCGCAGGTTCAAAAAGCGCCACTCGTAGCCCGCGTGTAGGTGCAGCACCTTCCAGCCGGGCGTTCCGCCAAGCGGGATTCGGTTGTCCTCCGTATCTCCTTTGGCGAGGCGGTCTTGTTTGCCTGCAGCAAAAAATTCCGTGCCGAACGACCACGCACCAGGGGAAAAATCCAACGCAAGACGACCAAAAACAGGCGGGATGCGCCGCATCGGTTCGCTTTTGGTTACGTTTTGGCCGTAGGTGTAGGTAAGGCTTCCCTGTGCCGACCAGTCCTGAGCGAACCTAAAAACCCAAGCCGTCTCGATGCCTTGGATATAGGCACGTTCGGAGTTTTCCTTTTGGTAAAGCGGGTAGCCCTGCATCGTTTGCGTGTCCTGTTTGATGCGCGTGATGAGGTCGCGCAGTTCGTTGCGGTAGATGTAAACCTCGCCCTGCAGCCTGTTCTTCTGCAATTTATAGCCGATTTGGCAATTGACCGAACGCTCTGGGCGCAGCGCGTAGTTGGGCGTTTCAAAACGGAAATCCACGATGCCCAAAGTGCCGAGGTCGTCAATGTTGGGTGCACGGAAGGCCGAATTCACGGAAACAAAAAGATTGGAGCGGCGGCCCAATTTGCGCATCACCGCTGCATTGCCCACGAGTGCGGAAGGTTTGAGCCGCGCCCGCCCGATGGCCTCGTCAGTGGCCGTGATGATGAAATAATTCCAGCGCGCGCCCGCCGTAAAATGCCATTTGGGCAAATCCCACTCATGCAGCGAGAATGCCGCGATGCTCGCCATCGTCGCCCCATCGGGGTAGAGGCCGCGTTTTTCGCTCACCGTGTTTGTGCTTTGGTCGGTGTCGCTGCGGGTGCTGTTCACCAAGTCGTGGTACAATTCCACGCCGCTGTTGGCAGACCATCGCTTGCCGAACCCGTTGGTTATCTGCGCGTAAGTGCCCAGCGAGCGCACCCGATCGTGCTCGTAAAGCAGTACTGGCGAACCGTTTTTGCGGCTTTCGCGGCCTTCCTCGGTTTGCTGGAGCGAGGTGGTGATGCTCAGGGATTTCCACACGCCTTGATTCAAGGATTGTTCCAAGCGGGCGTAGGTCAGGCTGCGGCGTTGCGGCTCGAATTGGTTGATGGCAAAGTTTTCCAACTGCACTTTGTGGAAAACGGGTACGTCGCTTTGCCGCACATTCTGGTGCGCCAACGTGAGCGTGGCTGCGCGCGAAAGCGCGATTTTTCCTTTCAAATCAAAATCCAGTTCGCGATAGCCGCTCGGCGATTGTCGCCCCGTGGTGTCGCCGCCCACGAGGTCGCCGAAGTTGCGCCAGGTCAGTCCGCCGCTGAAAGCCGTTCGCTGGGTGCTGTGTTTAATTTCACCACGCGCGGTTTGCTCCATGCCCTGCGTCGCACCGCGCAGCAGCACCGCGCCGCCAAAATCTGGTTTTTGGGAAAACGCCAACGCACGGCTGAATGCCTGAACCGCACCGCCCAACGCATCGGAGCCGTACTGCACCGAGCCACTGCCGCGCAGGGCTTCTATTTTTTCGAGGGAAAACAGGTCAATCGTGTTGAAATACTGGTTGGGCCCATAGCGGAACGTGGCGTTGTTGAGCCGGATGCCGTCCATGAGCAGTAGGGTTTGGTTGCCAGTCAAGCCACGCAGGAAAGGCGAGCCGCCACCATGGCTGGTTTTTTGAACAAAAATGCCCGGCGTGGCGGAGAGGGCTTCGGGCGAAGTGCGCAACTGCCGCGAGCGGATGGATTTCCCATTCAACGTCTCGATGGCATCGGGCGTGCTGAAGCGCGGGGTGGCGCTGCGCTGGGCGGTCACGACCAATTCGTTGAGGCTGCGGCTGGAATCAGCCATGATTTGTGCTTGGGCGATTTGGGCAAAGGCAAGCAGTAACAGGGCAAGCGTGGAGCGAAGGGAAAAACTGTGCATAAGTTGGCTGTTTGGGGCGAAATTAGAGCGGAGCAGATTAAGCCAAGATTAAATGGCGGTTTCCAGCAACTGCGCGTAACAACCTCGCCGAGTTTGCCGTCTCTGCCCTACTTCCGTCACTTTTTCAACTATAAGCTATGAAACATTTTTTCCTTCTGCTCCTGAGCCTTTTCCTGACAAACTCCGCCGCCTCCGCCCAACAAGTAGCCCTCCACGACTTTATCGAAAAACACAAAAGCGACCAATCGTTTACCTACGCTTTTCTGAGTAAAGACCTCTTTGAGATAGCCACCCAGTCCGACATCAAAAACAAAGACTGGAATGGCCTCCACAACGTGGTCAAAAACATCGGAAGCCTGCGCATCCTGGCAGCCGACAGCATCGAAAGCGGGCTGGTGCTTTACAAGGAAGTGCGGGCACTGATCCCAAGCGATGAATTTGATGAACTGCTGACCGTGCGAGATGGGAGCGACAACGTGCGCATCTGGGTGAAAGCGGAAGACAATGTTGTCACCGACTTGATTCTGTTGGTCGGTTCACCCCATGAATTTGTGCTGGTCTGTTTTGCGGGCAACCTTGAACTGGGCAACATTTCGGAACTGGCAAAATTGTTTGAAGCCGGACAGGTGGAGCAATTGGCCCGAACTTCGGAAGCGGTGGCCATTGATTTTGGCGCCAGCCCCAATCCGAGCAATGGCGAATTCACGCTCACTTATTCTGACGAGCAGGATCCCCCCACGCTGCTCAGCGTCATTGACCAAAATGGTCGTCCTGTTTCTACGCTGCGCCTTTCAGGCACTGCTACCCAATCAGTGGTGCTGGGCGATGTGCCATCAGGGATTTATTGGCTGCAATTGAAAACCCAAAATGGCAAAGTCGGCGTGAAACAGGTGCAGGTAGTGAAGCAGTGAGGTTTCTCGCTGTTTTACTGTAAGTAGCAACCACAAATTAGTTTGACCTATTTACCACGGAGAGCACGGAGAACACAGAGGCTTCCCTCTTGAAAATCACTGCGTTAAACTCTGTGCCCTCCGTGTCCTTCGTGGTGAAATAAATT